>NZ_LIRG01000412.1 GCF_001419695.1 Streptomyces prasinopilosus | reverse complement strand
GCGGCGGCGCCTCGGAAGCGCGCCGAACGGGTCTCCGGCCTTGCGGAGCACCGCGGCACGGACGAGGTGCGGATCCCGGCCGTTCGTCCCGGCGGCGCGGCCCGCTTCCGTCGCCCCGGTGCCCGCGCCGCCGGGACGAACGGCCGGGATCCGCACCTCGTCCGTGCCGCGGTGCTCCGCAAGGCCGGAGACCCGTTCGGCGCGCTTCCGAGGCGCCGCCGCCCCCGGCACCGGTTCCCGCCCCGGCGGCGACACCGGCCTGGACGCGTTCACCGACGCGCGCTGGACCGGCGTGCGCGGGGACGCCGCCCCGTACCCGTCCTAGGAGCGGCCGGCCCGGAACCACCGGTCCCGGACGTCGCGGCGACGTCCGGGACCGGGGCGGTCACTCACCCCGGTCCGGGGTGTCCGCCGCGCCGCCGCCCTGCGCCGCCTGCTGCTCGGCGATGGACTTGCGGACCTCGTCCATGTCCAGCTTCCGGGCCTGCCCGATGACGTCCGCCAGCGCGGCCTCCGGCAGCGCGCCCGGCTGCGCGAACACGGCCACCTGGTCGCGGACGATCATCAGCGTCGGGATCGACTGGATGTTGAAGGCCGCGGCCAGCTCCGGCTGCGCCTCCGTGTCCACCTTGCCGAACACCAGGTCCGGGTTCTCCGCCGCGGCCTTGTCGTACACCGGTGCGAACTGGCGGCACGGTCCGCACCAGGACGCCCAGAAGTCGATCAGAACGAACTCGTTCTCCGTGACCAGCTGGTCGAAGTTCTCCTTGGTGAGCTCCACGGTGCTGCTCATCGCGTATGTCCCTCTTTCCGGTAGCGGGGCGGGCCGACGGTACAACCACGGCGGGCCGGTCACGTATTCCGCGCCCCTACCCGTGTGGCCGGTGCGCACACCACCCACCAGACTGGCGTCATGACGCAGACGCGAACGCAATCGCCGGAATCGGAAACCCTCGGCTACGACGTCGTCGTGCTCGGCGCCGGGCCCGTCGGGGAGAACGTCGCCGACCGCACCCGCGCGGCGGGGCTCTCCACCGCGATCGTGGAGAGCGAACTCGTGGGCGGCGAGTGCTCCTACTGGGCGTGCATGCCCAGCAAGGCCCTGCTGCGCCCCGTCCTCGCACGGGCCGACGCCCGCCGTCTCCCCGGCCTGAGCGCGTCGGTGCAAGGGCCGCTCGACGCGGACGCGGTCCTGGCCCGCCGCAACGAGTACACCTCCCAGTGGAAGGACGACGGCCAGGTCCGGTGGCTCGAGTCCGTCGGCGTCGACCTCCACCGCGGCGCCGGCCGGCTGACCGGCCCGCGCACGGTGACCGTCCCCGGCCCCGACGGGACGCGGCGCGTCCTCACCGCCCGGCACGCCGTCGCCGTCTGCACCGGCAGCCGCGCCCTGCTGCCCGGCCTGCCCGGACTCGACGAGGTCGCACCGTGGACCAGCAGGGAGGCCACCAGCGCCCAGGCCGTGCCCGGCAGGCTGATCGTGGTCGGCGGCGGTGTCGTCGCCACCGAGATGGCCACGGCGTGGCAGGGGCTCGGCTCCCGGGTCACGCTCCTCGTACGCGGCAAGGGCCTGCTGACCCGCATGGAGCCCTTCGCCGGGGAACTGGTCGCCGAGGCGCTCACCGAGGCCGGCGCGGACGTCCGTACCGGTACCTCCGTCACCTCGGTGACCAGGGAAAACGGCGTCGTCGTGGCCATCACCGACACGGGGGAGCGGTTCGAGGCGGACGAGATCCTCTTCGCCACCGGCCGGGCCCCGCGCACCGACGACATCGGCCTGGAGACCGTCGGCCTGGAACCCGGTTCCTGGCTCACCGTGGACGAGACCCTCCGCGTGGCCGGCCAGGACTGGCTCTACGCGGTCGGCGACGTCAACAAGCGTGCCCTGCTCACCCATCAGGGCAAGTACCAGGCCCGTATCGCCGGCGCGGCCATCGCCGCCCGGGCCGGGGGGGAGCCGGTGGCCGACCGTGCCTGGGGCGCGCACGCCGCCACCGCCGACCACGACGCCGTTCCCCAGGTCGTGTTCACCGATCCGGAAGCGGCCTCGGTGGGCCTCTCCCTGGCCGAGGCGCAGGAGGCGGGACACCGCGTCCGCGCCGTCGACGTCGACCTGTCCTCGGTCGCCGGCGCCGGACTGTACGGCGAGGGCTACACGGGCCGCGCCCGCATGGTCGTCGACCTCGAGAGCGAGACCCTGCGCGGTGTCACCTTCGTCGGCCCCGGCGTGGGCGAACTCCTCCACTCGGCCACCGTCGCGGTCGCCGCCCGGGTGCCGCTCGCCCGCCTGTGGCACGCGGTCCCGTCGTACCCGACGATCAGCGAGGTGTGGCTCCGGCTGCTGGAGGCGTACCGGGACGCCTGAGGGGCCACGCGGCGGGCGGGGGAGCGCAGCACGGCGGGCGGGGCGCCCCCGTTCCGCCCGCGCCCCGTCACGGCAGGTCGAAGCCCAGGGCCCGCGCGGCCTCCTCCGGCGTGGGCTGCGCCCAGCGCTCCGCCACCGCCCGGTGGGACGACAACGAGCGCGGTGCGGCCCGGTCGAGGTAGAGCGTGCCGTCGAGGTGGTCGGTCTCGTGCTGCACGATGCGGGCGGGCCAGCCGCCGAACACCTCGTCCACCGCCCGCCCGTGCTCGTCCTGCCCGGTCAGCCGCACCTCGGCGTGCCGCGCCACCACGGCCTGGTAACCCGGCACGCTCAAGCATCCCTCGAAGAACGCCGCCCGTCCGGGCCCGACCGGCTCGTACGCCGGATTGACCAGCACCCGGAACGGCTGCCGCACCCGGCCGCGCGCCACCGCC
Organism: Streptomyces prasinopilosus; assembly: GCF_001419695.1. Classification (GTDB taxonomy): domain Bacteria; phylum Actinomycetota; class Actinomycetes; order Streptomycetales; family Streptomycetaceae; genus Streptomyces; species Streptomyces prasinopilosus. The sequence continues at coordinate 68 of NZ_LIRG01000412.1, read as the reverse complement.
ACCTCCCCGGTGACGGGCGCCGCAGGTGGGGGTGGGACTGAGGATCGCGGTGATCGAGGACCCGGCGC
>NZ_LIRG01000411.1 GCF_001419695.1 Streptomyces prasinopilosus | reverse complement strand
GCTTGGCGGCCCGGGCCGCCCGCAGCGCGAGGTCCCGTTCGAGTTCCTTCTCCCGCCTGGTGTCGGCCCGCACCCCCAGCCGTCTCACCAGCCACGGCAGGGTCGTCCCCTGGACCAGCAGCGTTCCCATGATCACGCCGAACGCGATGAAGACGATCTCGCCCCGGGCCGGGAAGTCGCCCCCCGCGTCGGTCTCCAGCGGGATCGCCAGCGCCAGCGCGACGGAGGCCACCCCGCGCATCCCCGACCACCACATCACCACGGTCTCGCGCCAGCTCACCGGGATGTCCTCGCCGGTGTCCCGGGCGGCGTGCAGCCGCCGCGTCAGCCAGGTCGCCGGCAGCAGCCACAGCAGCCGGACCAGGACGACCACACCCACGATCACCCCCGCCCAGCCGAGCAGCTCGCCCCAGTGGCCGGCCGCGGCGCCGACCGCGTTGTGCAGTTCGAGGCCGACCAGTCCGAACGCGATGCCGGTGACGAGCGTGTCGACGATGTCCCAGAAGGCGTGTCCGGCCAGCCGGGTCGTCACGTCGTCCGCGTCGGTGGCGTACTCCACGAGGAACAGCGCGGTGGTGAGCACGGCGAGCACCCCCGAGCCGTGCAGTTCCTCGGCCAGGACGTAGGAGAAGTACGGCACCAGCAGGCTGAGCGCGACCTGCAGGGTCGCGTCCCCGAGCAGGTCCATGAGCCGGTTGGCGCCCCAGCCGAGCACGAGCCCGACCGCGACCGCCACCACGGCCGACAGGACCAGGTCCAGGCCCGCGTCCCACGGCGAGAAGGTGCCGCTCACGGCGGCGGCGATCGCCACGTGGTACAGGACGATGGCGGTCACGTCGTTGAACAGGCCCTCGCCCTCGAGGATGGAGACCAGGCGGCGGGGCAGCCCCAGCTTCCCGGCGACGGCGGTCGCCGCGACCGGGTCGGGCGGTGCGACCAGCGCGCCGAGGGCGATCGCGGCGGCCAGCGGCAGGCCCGGCACGATCGCGTGGGCGACGACGGCCACGCACAGCGTGGTGACGAACACCAGCGCGACGGCCAGCAGGAGGATCGGTCTCGCGTTCGCCGCGAACTGCCGCCAGGACGTCCGGCGGACGGCGGCGTAGAGCAGGGGCGGCAGCAGCAGCGGCAGGATCAGGTCCGGCGGGACGTCCACGTTCGGGACGAACTCCAGGAGCGCGAGGACGATGCCGAAGACCGTCATCAGCACCGGCGCCGGCAGCCCCAGCCGGTCCCCCAGGGGAACGCACACCACGGCGCCGAGCAGCAGGGCGAACATCAGGGCCATCTGGTCCACGGTCGGTGCTCCGGGCTGCTCGGCGGTCGGACGGCGGGGCGTCCAGCCTGTCACGCCGGCGCCCCGCGCCGGGCGTGCGACGCCGTCCGTCCGGCGCCGGGCCCGGCGCCCCCGATGACCCCGCCTGCCCGGTCACGGGACGCCTACGCGTGCGGGACCGGGCCGGTCCCGGGGCGCACGGCCCCGGCGGGCGGCCCGGCTCGGGCGCCCGGGGCCGCCGGCCCCGTGGGCCGCCCCGCGCCGCCGCCCGTTACGCGCCCCGTCCGCTCACAGAGCGCGCCGCATGGCCCGGTGCGGCATCCCCGCGTCCGGGAACTCCGGACCGTACGCCGCGTACCCCAGCCGCTCGTAGAACGCCAGGGCGTGGGTCTGCGCGTGCAGGTCGAGGGCGGTGAGACCGCGGGCGCGGGCCGCCTCCTCGATGCCCCGGACCAGGGCGGCCCCGATGCCGAGCCCCCGCGCCCGGCGCGTCACCGCGAGGCGCCCCAGGGACCCGACCGACGCGTCGCCGCCGGTCTTCACGGCGGCGGCCCGGCCGTGCAGCAGCCGCCCGGTGCCGAGCGCCCCGCCGTCCTCACCGACCGCGAGCACGTGCACGGCACCGGCGTCGTACGCGTCGTACTCCAGATCCTCGGGCACGCCCTGCTCGGCGACGAAGACCTCCTTGCGCACCGCGAAGCACGCCTCCCGGTCGCCGGGCTCCACCGCCTCGCGGACCACGTACGGGGTGCTCACGCGTACGTCTCCTCCCGGACCTGGTCCAGCGCCCGCTGCAGGTCCTCGGGGTAGTCGCTGGTGAACTCCGCCCACCGGCCGTCCCCGGGGTGCTCGAAGCCGAGCCCCACGGCGTGCAGCCACTGCCGGGCGAGGCCGAGCCGCTTGGCGAGCGTGGGGTCGGCGCCGTAGGTCAGGTCACCGACGCAGGGGTGCCGGTGGGCGGCCATGTGGACGCGGATCTGGTGGGTGCGGCCGGTCTCCAGCTTGACGTCGAGCAGGGAGGCGGCGCGGAAGGCCTCGACGAGGTCGTAGTGCGTGACGGACGGCTTGCCGTCCGCGGTGACCGCCCACTTGTAGTCGTGCTGCGGGTGGCGGCCGATGGGGGCGTCGATGGTGCCGCTGGTCGGGTCGGGGTGGCCCTGGACGAGCGTGTGGTAGCGCTTGTCGACCGTGCGCTCCTTGAACTGGCGCTTCAGCGACGTGTAGGCGTACTCCGACTTGGCGACCACCATGAGGCCGGAGGTGCCGACGTCGAGGCGGTGCACGATGCCCTGGCGCTCGGCGGCGCCGGAGGTCGAGATGCGGTAGCCGGCGGCGGCGAGGCCGCCGATCACGGTCGGTCCGGTCCAGCCCGGGGAGGGGTGGGCGGCGACCCCGACCGGCTTGACGATCACGACCACGTCGTCGTCGTCGTGCACGATCTCCATGCCCTCGACGGGCTCGGCGACCACCTGCACCGGGGCGGGCGCCTGCGGCATCTCCACCTCGAGCCAGGCGCCCCCGCTCACCCGCTCCGACTTGCCGACCACCGACCCGTCGACCGTGACCTTCCCCGAGGCGGCGAGTTCGGCCGCCTTGGTCCGGGAGAAGCCGAACATGCGGGAGATGGCGGCGTCGACGCGCTCGCCCTCCAGGCCGTCGGGCACGGGCAGGGTGCGGATCTCGGGAATCGTGCTCACCCGTCGAGTATGCCGGACCGGCCCGGCGGCCCCGTACCCGCGGCCGCCGGTCCCGCTCAGTCCTTGTGGACGGTCCCGTCCGGGTCGAGGCCCCGGAAGGACAGCAGGACGATCAGGATGCCGCCGCAGACGATCGCCGAGTCCGCCAGGTTGAAGACGGCGAAGCCCTTGGGCGCGATGAAGTCGACGACCGCGCCCCGGAAGACGCCCGGCGAGCGGAAGATCCTGTCCGTGAGGTTGCCGAGGGCCCCGCCGAGCAGCAGGCCCAGCGCGATCGCCCAGGGCAGGCTGTACAGCTTGCGGGCCAGCCGGACGATCACCACGATCACCGCCGCCGCGATCAGCGTGAAGATCACGGTGAAGGCCTCGCCGAAGCCGAAGGCCGCGCCCGCGTTGCGGATCGCCTCGAACCTCAGCCACTCCCCGACGATCTCGATGGGCTCGTGGTGCTCCAGCTCGGCGACCACGATCATCTTGCTGATCAGGTCGAGGGCGTAGGCGACGGCGGCGACGGCGAACAGCACGGCCACGCGCCGCCTGCCGCGGGGGGCTCCGGCCGCCGCCCCCGCCTCCTGTGCACCGGCCCGGTCCGCTCCGGTCCGGTCCTGCCCGTCCCGGTCCTGCCCGTCCCGGTCCGCGTCCGGGGTTTCCGGCGTACCGATGATGCGCTCCGCCTCTGCCACGTGAGTCCCTCAACCTAGGTACCTGACTGAGGACGAGGGTACGGCACCCCCCTCGCGGCCCTCGCGCTCAGGCGGCGTACGGGGGCGCTCAGTAGCGGCGCTCCTGCTTCTGCTTGCACTCGACGCACAGCGTGGCCCGGGGGAAGGCCTGCATCCGGGCCTTCCCGATGGGGTTGCCGCAGCTCTCGCACAGACCGTAGGTGCCGGCCTCCAGCCGCTGCAGGGCGCGCTCGTACTGGGTGAGCATCTCGCGCGCGTTGGCGGCGAGCGCCAGTTCGTGCTCGCGGGTGATGTTCTTGGTGCCGGTGTCGGCCTGGTCGTCGCCCGCTCCGTCCCCGGAGTCCCGCATGAGGCCGGCCAGCGACCGTTCGGACGAGGCGATCTCCTCGCGCAGCCGCAGCTCCTCGGCCGTCAGCTCGGCCCGCGCGTCCTCGACCTCCTCCGGTGTCCAGGGCTCCTCGCCCGGGCGCACCGCGAGGTCGCCGGGCTCGATCGCCGCGAGCCGCGCCTTGGGCACGGGGGTCTTCGCCGCCGTCGCC
>NZ_LIRG01000410.1 GCF_001419695.1 Streptomyces prasinopilosus | reverse complement strand
CGCGGCGGTTCACCCCCGCGGCGGGCTCAGCCCCGCGCCGGGACGGTCCGCGTCACGGCGGGGGCTTCACGGCAGCTCCTTGATCCGGACGTCCCGGTACGAGACCACGTCCGTGGTGCCGTGCACCTGGAGGCCGATGTAACCGGAGGCGAACCGCCGCCCGTCCGTGCCCGGGTCGTCCGGGCGCGACGGGACGAAGTCCTGGCCGCCGGTGTTGTCGAACTCGTTGATCAGCACGCCGTTGCGCAGGACCGAGTAGTGCTGGCCCTCCACCCGGATCTCGTAGTCGTTCCAGGTGCCCTTCTGGGTCACCCCCGCACCGGCCAGGCCCACCCGGTCGAAACCGTAGACCGAGCCGGTCTTGTACATGTCGCCGGTGGGCGAGTCGAACACCTGGACCTCGTGCCCGTACTTGATGGCGGCCCACTCCGGCCGGCTCTCCTCCGGGTGGTCGTGGATCTGCGGGAACCGCACGAACACACCGGAGTTGGCGTTCCCGGTCCCCGGGGCGTCGTCGCGCCACTGCAGCTTCAGCGAGAAGTCGCCGTACTTGCGCTCGGGGAACCACAGCATGCCGAGCCCGGACCTCGTGGTGCCGGACGTGATCGATCCGTCCGGGTTCAGCGCGAACGAACCACCGCCCACCTGCTGCCACGCGGCGAACGACTCCGCACTGCCGTCGAGGATCGCGCGGTAGCCGTCGGTCTGCCCCGGCGAGCCGATCCCGGACCGGCGGGCCGCCTGGTTGACGGCTTGGTACTCGCGCCGATCGACGACGCCGTCCTTCCTGAGCTCGTCCAGCACGCCCCTCACGTGCTTCAGGAACAGCGCGTGCGACGTCCACTCCCTCTCGTCCTCGATCAGCTCGCCGATCCGGCACCGGTTGCCGGTGACCCGGTTGGGCACGCCCGAGTCGACCTCGCCGACGAACACCGTCAGCCGCTCGTCGAGCTCCGGGCAGGGCGGCGGGGGAACCTGGCCCGACACGACGGTGAAGCTCACCGTGAGCGGCGCGGAGGTGTTGCCCGCCTCGTCGCTCGCCCGGTACGCCACGGTGTGCCGGCCCGCCCGGTCGACGACCACGGGCCGCGTGTACGCCAGGTAGGGTCCGCCGTCGAGCGAGTACTCGATGACGGCGACGCCGCTGCCGTGCGCGTCGGTGGCGCTCACGGTCACCTTCGCGCTGCCGACGTACGCGCCGGCGGAGTTCTTCGTGCCCTCGACGCTCACGCCCGTCACCGGCGGGGTGGTGTCCCGCGGGGGCGCGGCGACGACGGTGAACCCGACGCTCTTGACCGCCGAGACGTTGCCGGCCCTGTCGGTGGCGCGGTAGCGCACGGTGTGCGTGCCGACCTGGTGCACCATCACCGGCCCGCCGTACGCCTGCCAGGCGCCGGAACCGACCGCGTACTCGATGGTGTTGACCCCGGATCCCGTGTCGGAGGCGCTGACGGTGACGGTCGCCATGTCGACGTAGGCGCCGTCGGCGTTCCTCTCGCCGGACACCGTCGCCGAGGTCTCCGGGGCGGTGGTGTCGTCCGACTGCGGGGCGACGACGGTGAATTCCACGCTCCCGACCGCCGAGACGTTGCCCGCCCTGTCCAGGGCGCGGTAGCGCACGGTGTGGGTGCCGACCCGGTCGACGACCACCGGCGCGGTGTACGGCTGCCAGGCGCCGTCGGCGCCGGTCGCGTACTCGATCCGGTCGACGCCCGAGCCCTTGTCGGTGGCCTCGACGACGACGCTCGCCGAACCGACGTACGCGCCCTCGGTGTTCCGCGTGCCGGTGACCTCGGCCGTCGCCTCGGGCGCGGTGGTGTCCTCCCCGCTGCCCTCGGTCACCACCAGGATGCCCTGCATCGCCCCGTGGCCGGGGATCGTGCAGTGGTAGAAGTAGCGGCCCGGCGTGAGCGTGACCTCGGCGGTGTGCCGGCCGCCCCGGTCGTCGGAGGGGTTGGCGAGGATGTTCAGCTGGACGTCGCCGTTGAACTCGGGGTCCGACGTGGCGAACGTCAGCGTGTGCGGCATGCCGGTGGTGTTGCCGGTGGCCGCGCTGTTCTCGAAGACGATCGTCGCCGGTCCGGCCACCGCGGTCGCCGGTGCGGAGAGGTACTTGTCGATGTCGTTGCCCGCGGTCCAGGTGAGCACCTGGTCCGCCGCGGCCCGCGCCCTCCCCGCCCGCTCCGCGTCCGGCTCACCGGCCGCGGAGACGGACTGCAGGCCGAACACCACGAGGAGGGCGGCCAGCAGGGCGGCCCAGACCCTTCGCTGCCCGTGCACCACTGGTTTCACTCGGCCTCCCTCGCCAGCAGGCCGGCGGCCGGGGTCGGGCCGCCGCCCTTGTAGGTGACCCGCCACAGCGCGGACTTGGAGTCCGAGGTGAAGAAGCCGCGGCCGTAGTCGAGGACGTACAGCGCGCCGTCCGGACCGAACTTCCAGTCCATCAGGTTCTTGATGCCGTCGTTGCCGACCGGCACGATCTTCTTCAGCGACTCCGAGTGCACCGGCAGTCCGCCGTCGCCCTGCGTCTTCGGGTTCATGAGCACCGCGTGGCGCGGCTGGTCGGCGTCGTAGAAGTCGCCGACGAACCACTTGCCGTCCCAGTAGGCCGGCCACTTGGTGTCGCTGTCGCTCGCCTCGTCGAAGCGGTAGACGGGCCCGTTCATCGCGGCCTGCCCGCCGCCCTTGAGCCAGGGCAGCCGGTAGGTGGCCTCCTCCTGCTTGTAGGAGGGGACGCCGTCGGCGTTCCGGGGGAAGTCCGGGCCGCCGCCCTGCGGCGAGTACCAGATGTTGTTGCCGGTCACCGGCGGCAGGTTGACCAGGCCGTCGTTGTTCGGCGACTCGTTCTTCGGGCGGTCGCAGTCGTACCAGCCCAGTGGCTGCGAGGGGTCGGGCAGGTTGCGGTCCCGGTAGGGCTGCTTGTTGCCCATGCAGTACGGCCAGCCGCGGTTGGACGCCTCGGTGATCGCGGCGAAGGTGTCGTACTTGGCGGGGCCCCAGGTCGTCGACGGCTGACCGGCGTCCGGGCCGACCCAGCCGGCGTAGAGCACGTCGGTCACCGGGTCGACGGAGATGCGCGCCGGGTTGCGCACTCCCATCACGTAGATCTCGCCGCGCGTCTTGCCGCCGCCCTCGGCGGTCTCCTCGCCGGTGAACAGGTTGCCCTCGGGGAGGGTGTACGTGCCGTCCGGCTCGGGGTGGATGCGCAGGATCTTGCCGTTGAGGTTGTTGGTGTTGCCGGCCGTGCGGCGCGCGTCCGCGAAGGAGACGCCCTTGTAGTTCGGCTCGGGGTTGTTGCCCGAGTAGCCGCCGCTGAAGCCGCTGGAGTTGTTGTCGCCGGTGGCGATGTACAGGTTGTCCTCGGAGTCCCAGGCCAGTCCGCCGCCCGAGTGGCAGCAGCTGTGGATCTGCACCGGCCAGTCGAGCAGCACCTTCTCGCTGGTCAGGTCCAGCTTGCCGGTGGACTCGTCGAACGTGAAGCGGGAGACTCGGCGGTCGGCCATGCGCTTGACCCGGTCGATCTCCGAATGGGGGGTGTAGTGCAGGTACACCCACCCGTTCCGCTCGAACGCCGGGTCCAGCTCGATGCCGAGCAGCCCCTCCTCGACCTTGACCAGTTCGTCGCCGCCGCCCTTGTTGCCGAAGACGGTGAGTGCGCCGGCCAGGGTGACCTTCCCGGTCTTCGGGTCGTAGACGTGGATCTCGCCCGTGCCCTTGCCGATGTCGGGGTCGTTCCAGTCGGTGACCACCGGCCGGGAGGAGTCCGCGCCGCCGCGGCCGATGTAGAAGACGCGGCTGTCGGGGGCGGTGACCAGTCCGTGCGGTTCGCCGATCTGGTCGTTGCGGCCCGGCTGGTTGGGCCGGGTGAGCCGTTCCGCCTCGTAGTTGCCGTTGATCGTCGCCTTGCAGTCCGCCTGGACGAGCCGGGTGGTCCACAGCAGGGCGCCGCGCAGGTGGTCGCGGAAGTCGGTCTCGTCGTACGACGACGCCGTGCCGCCCATCCCCGTGTAGAAGGACCGTCCGCCGTCGTAGTCGCGGCACCAGCTCACCGGGTGGTCCGCGCCGTGGGCGCCCGCCCCGGGCCGGTAGGTGGACTCGCGGACCCTAGCCACGGTGTGCACCTCGCCGGACGGGTTCTTCGCCCAGTTCAGCCACTTGTCCGGCCGCTTCCACTCCTGTGGCAGGCCCTTGGTCGCCGGATGCCGCCGGTCGCCGACCTCGACGGTCGCCCGCTGGACGTCCGCCGGGCCGGACGCGGCCGGGCGGGCGCCGATGAGACCGGTGAACCAGTCCGAGTACGGCTCCGCGCGGGCCGCGTCGTGGAGGCCGACGAACCCGCCGCCGGCCTCCATGTAGGCCTCCAGACCCGCCTCCTGCGCCGGGTCGAGGACGTCTCCGCCGCCGGTGAGGAAGACGACCGCGTTGAAGCGGCTCAGCCGGGTGTCGTTGGTGAACACCGAGGCGTTGTCCGTCGCCGTGACCGTGAACCGCTGGTTCCGCGGCCCGGACAGCCCGATCTCCTCGATCGCCTCGATCCCGGCGTTCACCAGCGGCGACTCGTCGCCGGCCGCGGCGGAGCCGTGGAACAGCAGCACCCGTACGTCGGCGCCGCCCGGGGGCGACGTGATCGACATCGTTGTCAGGGCCGGGTCGGGGGCCGGGCGCGCACTGGCGGCGGGACCCGACAGCAGTCCGGCGGCGACCACTCCGGCGGCGACGGCCGCCGCCCAGGCCCGTCGCCCCGTTCCGTTCGTCCTCGTGCTTCTCGTGCTCGACCCGCGCAAGCGCACGGGTCCTTGATGCGAGGTGAACCGCACGTGGTCACCCACCCCTCCTCGGTCGCGGCAACAGCGTCAAGGAAGCTAGACCTCTTTGCGTCACACGCCAATACCTATGGCCGCAATGGAACGAACTTTGTCCTGAGTGTGGATAAACAGAGGGGCGGCCGCTACGGTTTCTCGGGTTCATGACAGTCGGTTCACCGCCGGCGCGCACACGCCTTCCGATGCTCGGCACCATCGAGTCCCGTACCAGTAAGGGGAGTTCGGCATGGACAGACGCGGCTTCAACCGGCGGGTGCTGCTGGGCGGCGCGGTCGCGGCGACATCGTTGTCCCTGGGCTCCTCCGAAGCGGTGAGCGCCCCGAGCCCGGCGAGGACGGCACCCGCGGGCGGCGAGGTGAGGCGGATCAAGCTGTACGCCGAGCGCCTGGACGGCGGGAAGATGGGCTACGGCCTGGAGAAGGGCAAGGCGTCCGTCCCCGGCCCGCTGATCGAACTCAACGAGGGCGACACGCTGCACGTGGAGTTCGAGAACACCATGGACGTAGCGGTGAGCCTGCACGTCCACGGCCTGGACTACGAGATCTCCAGCGACGGCACCAAGATGAACCGCAGCGACGTCGCACCCGGCAGCACCCGCACCTACACCTGGCGCACCCACAAGCCCGGACGGCGCGCGGACGGCACCTGGCGGTCGGGCAGCGCCGGCTACTGGCACTACCACGACCACGTCGTCGGCACGGAACACGGCACCGGCGGCATCCGCAACGGCCTGTACGGCGCGGTGATCGTCCGGCGCAAGGGAGACATCCTGCCGGACCGCACCCACACGATCGTCTTCAACGACATGACGATCAACAACCGGCCCGCCCACACCGGACCCGACCTCGAGGCCACCGTCGGCGACCGCGTCGAGATCGTCATGATCACGCACGGCGAGTACTACCACACCTTCCACATGCACGGTCACCGCTGGGCCGACAACCGCACCGGCATGCTCACCGGGCCCGACGACCCCAGCC
>NZ_LIRG01000041.1 GCF_001419695.1 Streptomyces prasinopilosus | reverse complement strand
GTCCGCAGGGTGATGCCCGCCGTCATCTACTGGACCGCGGGCATCACCCTGCGGACCGGTGGACCCGAGGTCTCCATCGGGACGATCGTCGCCTTCGTCTCGCTCCAGCAGGGCCTGTTCCGGCCGGCCGTGAGCCTGCTGTCGACCGGGGTGCAGATCCAGGCCTCGCTCGCGCTGTTCCAGCGCATCTTCGAGTACCTCGACCTGCCGGTCGACATCACCGAGCGGGCGGACCCGGTCCGCCTCGACCGGGTCGGCGGCGAGGTCCGGTTCGAGAACGTCACCTTCGGCTACGACGGCAAGGGCGGCCCCGTCCTCGACGGCATCGACATCACCGTCCCCGCCGGCACCGGTCTCGCGGTGGTCGGCTCGACCGGCGCCGGCAAGTCCACGCTGGGCCACCTCGTGCCACGGCTGTACGACGTCACCGGCGGCCGGGTCACCCTCGACGGGGTGGACGTGCGCGACCTCGACTTCGACACCCTGGCGCGCGCGGTCGGCGTCGTCTCCCAGGAGACGTACCTCTTCCACGCCTCCGTGGCCGACAACCTGAGGTTCGCGAAGCCCGACGCCACGGACGAGGAACTCCACGCGGCGGCGCGGGCGGCACAGATCCACGACCACATCGCCGCCCTGCCCGACGGGTACGACACCGTGGTGGGGGAGCGCGGCCACCGTTTCTCCGGCGGTGAGAAGCAGCGCCTGGCGATCGCCCGGACCATTCTGCGCGACCCGCCGGTGCTCGTTCTCGACGAGGCCACCAGCGCGCTCGACACCCGTACCGAAGCCGCCGTCCAGCAGGCCCTCGACGCGCTGTCCGCCGACCGCACCACGCTCACCATCGCCCACCGGCTCTCCACCGTCCGCGGTGCCGACCAGATCGTGGTGCTCGACGCGGGACGCGTGGTCGAACGCGGCACGCACGAGGAACTGCTGGAGCGGGACGGGAAGTACGCGGCCCTGGTCCGCAGGGACGCCCAACTGGAGCCGACAAGATGAAAATATGCCGGTTTTGTGGCGTTCTGCGGGTTACCGTTCCCGCATGCAGACGAACACTCCGTCACGGAAATCGATCCGACTGACGCGCCGGGGACGGCTCGTCCTCGTCGCGACCGGGGCCGTCGTGGCCGGCACCGCGGTGGCGGTGCCCCTGCTCGTCCTGGGCGGCGGCGCCGACCCCCGCCCCGCGACCCTGGTCGTCCCGGAGGGCCGACGGGCGAACCAGGTGTACGCGGCCGTCGACAAGGCTCTCGAACTGCCCGCGGGAAGCACGAAGAAGTCCCTGGCGAAAGCCGATCTCGAGCTGCCGGGCGACGCCGACGGGAACCCGGAGGGCTACCTCTTCCCGGCGGCGTACCCGCTGGAGGAGGGGACGACGCCGGAGCGGTTGCTGGCGCTGATGGTCGAGACGGCCAACAGGAAGTTCAACAGCGCCCCGGTCGCCGCCGGGGCGCAGCGCAACGCGATGAACGTCTACCAGGCCGTCACCGTCGCGAGCCTCGTCCAGGCGGAGGCGTCCTCCAAGGCCGACATGGGCAAGGTCGCACGGGTGATCTTCAACCGCCTGGAGCGCGGGATGCCGCTGCAGATGGACTCGACGGTCGACTACGCCCTGGGCCGCTCGACGCCCGGGACCAAGGAGCGGGACATCGAGGCCGACAGCCCCTACAACTCCTACACGCGCATGGGGCTGCCGCCCACCCCGATCGACAACCCCGGCGAGGACGCGATGCGCGCGGCGGTCAGTCCGACGCCGGGCGACTGGCTGTACTTCGTCACGGTCAAGCCCGGTGACACCCGCTTCACCGCCGACGACGAGGAGCACCGGAGGAACCTCGCCGAGTCCGACGCGTGGCAGCAGAAGGCGAAGCAGGGCCAGGAGGGGCGGCAGGAGCAGGGGCGGCAGACGGAGTCGGGCAAGGTGTGAGGCGGCCCGCGCCGGCCGTCGGTGCCGGGCCGGGCCGTGCTCCTCGACCGTCGGGCGGCGTCAGACCGTGACGCGCTCCTTCGCCAGCAGACGCCCGATGTCCCGCACGGCCGCGCGCCCGGCACGGTTGGCGCCGACGGTGCTGGCCGAGGGGCCGTAGCCGACGAGGTGGACGCGGGGGTCGGCGACCGCCCGGGTGCCCTCGAGGCGGATGCCGCCGCCGGGTTCCCGCAACCGCAGCGGAGTGAGGTGGTCGACGGCCGGACGGAACCCGGTGGCCCACAGGATGACGTCGGCCGCCACCCGCCGCCCGTCCTTCCACTCCACCCCCTCCGGCGTGATCCGGTCGAACATCGGCTGCCGGTCCAGTACGCCGTCGGCGAGGCCCCGGCGGATCGCGTCGTTCAGCGGCAGTCCCGTCACCGAGACGACACTGCGCGGCGGCAGCCCCCGCCGCACCCGCTCCTCGACCAGGGCCACGGCCGCCCGTCCCGCCTCCTCGTCGAAGGGGCCCTCGCGGAAGACCGGGGGCCGCCGGGTCACCCACGTGGTGTCCGCCGCGTACGGGGCGATCTCCAGCAGGTGCTGCGTGGCCGAGGCGCCTCCCCCCACCACGACGACCCGCTGCCCGGCGAACGCCTCGGGGCCGGGGTACCGCGCGGTGTGCAACTGCCGGCCCAGGAAGGTCTCCTGCCCCTCGTAGCGCGGCCAGAACGGCCGGTCCCAGGTGCCGGTGGCGTTGATCAGCGTCCGCGTCGACCAGGCACCCGCCGAGGTCTCCACGAGGAGCCGGCCACCGGTGCCCTCCCGTACCGTCCGCACCTTCACCGGCCGCCGCACCCGCAGGTCGAACGCCCGCTCGTAACGGTCGAAGTACTCGGTGATCACCTCGGACGACGGCCGCGCGGGATCGGCGTCCGTGAGTTCCATGCCGGGCAGCGCGTGCATCCCGTGCACCCTGCCGTACGTCAGCGAGGGCCAGCGGTAGCGCCAGGCCCCGCCGGGGCCCGGGTTGTGGTCGAGCACCACGAAGTCGCGCTCCGGCTCGAAACCGGTGCGCCGCAGGTGGTAGGCGCCGGACAGCCCCGCCTGCCCGGCGCCTATGACGACTGACTGGACCTCGGCCGCCTCGGCCCCGCTGATGTAGTTCACATTTCTACCAACGCCGCCGGGAGCGTGGATCTTCCCGCGGACCGGCGCCGCCACCCGGGGCCTCCTGCGCATGGTCCAGGATGGAAGACATGTCAGACGCCTTCACCACCCGGGTCCTGAACGTCACCACCGGCTCCGCGGAGCGGATCGTCGATCTCACCCGCGACTGCGAGTCCTTCCTGCGGGAGGCGGCGGCCGGCCGCGACGGGCTGCTCAACGTCTTCGTGCCGCACGCCACCGCCGGCATCGCCGTCATCGAGACCGGAGCGGGCAGCGACGACGACCTCCTGGCCGCCCTGCACAGCCTGCTTCCGGCCGACGACCGCTGGCAGCACCGCCACGGCCACCACGGCCACGGCCGCGACCACGTCCTGCCCGCCCTCGTCCCGCCGCACGCCACCCTGCCCGTACTGGACGGCCGTCTGGAGCTGGGCACCTGGCAGTCCGTGTGCCTGGTCGACACGAACGTCTCGAATCACGACCGTACGGTGCGACTGTCGTTCCTCGGGTAGGTCCCGAGAAGCGCCGACCCCCCCGGACGGTCGACCGCGTCGGGCGGCCGCGGGACCGGCCCGACCGCCGGCGGCGGCCGCGGCCGCCCGATCACCCGGCGCGCACCGTGACGCGTGGGGCGACGGTCCGCAAGGGTGGGCCCGATGCCGGATTCCGGCACGTGGAGGCCGGCAGGCGGACTAGCGTTGGGCCGGTCGGGACGCTCGGGCACACGCTCGGCCTGGATGGGGGGACCCCGGGACAATGCTGCGAACAGACGCGTCCGCTCCCGGTGACCGGCCGGCCGAGGGCGGCGCACGGAGGATCACCCTCGAAGACCTGGCATCCGGCGACAACCTCCCCGACACACCGGCCGGCCGCGACGGCCGGGCATACCTCAGCGCCGTGCGCGGACTTCGGGCCGAGCTGAAGGAGATCCAGGACGGAGAGCCGCCGGGCAGTCCCGCCCCGCCTCCCGATCTGGATCGGACACTGCTCTGGCTGCACTTCCACGGTCTGCGCGAACACGCCATCCGTGCACACATCATGGACGACATCGGCCCCCACGCGATCGTCGAAGACGCCCGACGCCTTCCCCGTGAATCGGGAAACCTGACGGTGGACCTGGCCGAGGTGTGGCTGGAGGACAGCCGCGACTCCTTCCGCGCGCCGGCGCGCCCCTGGGAGATCTCGGCCTTCAGGGTGGTGCTGCGTGTCCTCACGGCCTGGCACGAGCGATCTCCCGGCGGGTTCACGGTGGACTGGGAATGGGACGGGCTGATCGGCGACGCGGCCGCCGAAGCCCTCCGGAACGACACCTTCCGGCGCTACGACGAGATGAGGGCGGAATCGGCCGCCGACCGGCTCTACAACGAGTTCAGATCCTTGCGCATCGCCGCCTGGAGGAAGTGCGGCGAGGGCGAGATGAACGCCGATTCCCTGCTGCGCCGAATTGACGACCCGGAGATCTCGGCCGACCCGGAACACCGCGATCGTGTCCGCACGTACCTCGCCGCCGGCAGGGGGTGGTTCGGGCCTCCTCGCCGGCAGCACGAGAGAAGCTTCCTGGACGTGGTCGGGGCGCTCTGCCGGATGGCCGACGAAGACCCAAAGAGCGTGTGCTGGCCGGACCTCGTCAGGAGTGCCCGGGAGGAGGAGGCGCTCGCGAAGTACCTTCCCCTGTGGCATCACGGTGCGGCCGTTCTGATCGGGGTCTCCGCCTACGAAGTGCTCCCGGCCGTTCCTTCCATCGCGAGGAACATCGAAGCACTGAGGTCCGTCATGACCGATTGTTTCGGAGTCCCCGAAGCGAACGTCTTCGTGGTGAAGGATCCCGGATCCGCCGAGGACGTGCACGAGGCCGTCCTCCGGGCCTCCGAGGCGGCGGACCCGGTGGACGGCGCCCTGTTCGTCTACTTCGCCGGCCACGGCCTGACCGACCCCTGGGGGCGGCTGATGCTCGGCCTGACCAGATCCGACTGGAAGAAGCCCTGGTCCGCTCTCGACTTCAACAATCTGCGGCATCAGATCGCGGACAGCCAGATCGGTAGAAGAGTCGTCGTCGTCGACAGCTGCTACAGCGGAGCCGCTCTGGACATCCTGGGCGATGCCGAAAGTCTGGCCAACGCCGCGGCGATCGACGGAACCTACGTACTCACGGCCGCGAACGCGACCACGCCCGCACTCGCCCCGGAAGGCGAGGAGTACACCGCCTTCACCGGACACCTCATCGCGGCCCTCCGGAAAGGCATCCCCGGCGCACCGGAGATCCTGCACACCGATCATCTGTTCCAGCACGTACGGCGCATCTGCAGAGAACGGGGACTCCCGGAACCGGGCCGCCAGGTGGGCGGAGACGGAGACCGCGTCCCACTCGTCAACAATCCGTCTTGGAGGCACACGTGATTCCGGTGGTCGAGATCCGTCATCCGGAGGGCGCGAGAGGCCTGGAGGGCCTGCGCACGTACCTCGTGCGCGATCCCCGGGCACGCAGGCTGGGACGCGTCCACTGGCAGACCGCCGAGCCGAAGGCCGGTGAGCTGGGCGACGGACTGGATGCCCTGGCTATCGTCCTCACCTCGCTCCTCACGCTCCCCTCCTTCCTCGAGACCATCGTGGCGTGGCGGAAGTCCCGCGGGCAGACCGCCGAGACGGTGGAGATCAGGCTGGGGGACTCATCCATCCACGTCAGGGGGACCGAGGATCCCGCGGAGATCCGCCGTCTTGCCGAGACACTCAAGGCCGCCTATCCGGAAGGCGGTCAGGGCACTTCGCCAGGCTCGGCCGGAAGCAGCCCGTGAGTGTTCCCGGTGTGCTCACGGGTCGGACGGCGGAAGCAGCGTGAAGGCGGCTCTCGCGGCGGACAGGGCTCCCGTGCCGTGGAGACAGGTGCCCGGCGTCTCGGCCCACCGCCGCGGAAACCCTGCCGGATCCCTTCCCGGCCGGCTGTCCGGCAGGGGCGACGAGCCGGTGGCGCGAGGGGTGTGCCGTGATCCGGTTGCGCGCGTCGTGCCCGCTTCGGCCGCCGTGGACCCCGCGAGGTGACGACCACGGGGTCGCCCCGCCGTGCCCCCTCGCACGGCTCCGAGGCCCCGGCCGACCGCTTGATCGTCCCCGGGCGGGGTAGCGAAGTCCGCATGGCCACTGACACCACACCCCCCGCCGCGAGCGGTTGCACGCGTCCCGAGGTCGACGTCCGCGCACTGACCGAGGTGCTCGACGGCGAGTACGCCGGGATCCGGAACCTCGTCCGGACCAACCTGGTGACCCATGCCTCCGTCCTCGAGGAGGCCGACGAACTCGGCATCGACGCGTTCCGCGAGCGGGTGCGTGAACTCGTGGTCGAGATGGCCGCGACGGGCCAGACCGGCATGGGCTTCCCGAGCGAGTACGGCGGGGGCGGCGACATCGGGGCGTCGATCGCCGCGTTCGAGACGCTCGCCTTCGGAGACCTGTCGGTGCTGGTGAAGGTGGGCGTGCAGTTCGGACTCTTCGGCGGCGCGATCCTGCACCTGGGCACCGAACGCCACCACAGGGCCTACCTGCCCGACCTGATCACCGGTCGGCTGATGGGGTGCTTCGCGATGACCGAGACCGGGCACGGCTCCGACGTCCAGGCGCTCGGCACCCGCGCGAGGTACGACGCCGCCGCCCGGGAGTTCGTCATCACCACGCCCGGCGACCTGGCGCGCAAGGACTACATCGGCAACGCGGCCCGCCACGCCGAGCTGGCGGTCGTCTTCGCCCAGCTGGAGGTGGGCGGGAAGTCCGAGGGCGTGCACGCGTTCGTCGTGCCGGTCCGGGTCGGCGGCGAGGTGGCGCCCGGCGTCCGGATCGAGGACGACGGCCGCAAGATGGGCCTCAACGGCGTGGACAACGGCCGCATATGGTTCGACGACGTGCGGGTGCCGCGCGAGGCGCTGCTCAACCGGTTCGCCGACGTCAGCGCCGACGGCGTCTACGAGAGCCCGATCGAGAACCCCGGCCGGCGCTTCTTCACCATGCTCGGCACGCTGGTGCAGGGCCGGGTCAGTGTCGGCGGCGCCGGGGTCAACGCCGCCAAGGTGGCCCTCGCAATCGCCACCAAGTACGCGGTGCGGCGCCGGCAGTTCCGGGCGGCCCCGGACACGGAGGAGCAACTGCTCCTCGACTACGGTCTGCACCAGCGCCGCCTGCTGCCGCTCATCGCGCGCACGTACGCGTTGCACTTCGCGCAGGACGTCGTGCGCACGCAGCTGCACGACGTCTTCTCCGGCACCGAGGACGACGCGCACGCGCGGCGGCGACTGGAGTCACGGGCCGCCGGCACCAAGGCGCTCGCCACCTGGCACACCACCCGGGTCGTCCAGGAGTGCCGCGAGGCGTGCGGCGGCGCCGGCTACCTCACCGTCAACCGGTTCGCCGCCCTCAGGGGCGACAGCGACATCTTCACCACCTTCGAGGGCGACAACCACGTCCTGCTGCAGCTCGTGGCCAAGGGCCTGCTCACCCATTACGCGAGCGAGTTCGAGGACCTGGACCAGCTCGGCACGGTCCGCCACGTCACCGGTCTCGCCGTCGAGACGATCATGGAGAAGACGTCGGCCCACAAGCTGCTCGAGCGGGTGCGCGACCTGCTGCCCGGCGGCGACGAGTGGGACCGGGAAGCCGGACTGTTCGACTCGGAGTACCAGCTCGCCATGCTCCGCTACCGCGAGGAGCACATGCTCGCCGGCGTCGCCCGCCGGCTCAAGCGCGGCATCGACCAGGAGCGCGATCCCGGAGTCGTCTTCTCACAGGTGCAGGACCACGTCATCGCGGTCGCCCACGCGCACGTCGAGCGGCTGGTGCTGGAGGCGTTCGTCGACACGGTGCGCGCACTGCCCGAGAGCGGCAACAAGGACGCACTGGGCCTGCTGTGCGACCTGTTCGCCCTGTCGACGATCGAGGCGGACCGGGCCTGGTTCATGGAGCACGGCCGGCTGACCGCCCAGCGCTCCAAGGCGATCAGCCGTGAGGTGAACGAGCTCTGCCGCAAGGTCCGGCCCCTCGCGGTCGATCTCGTCGACGCCTGGGGCATCCCGCCCGAGATGCTGCGCGCGCCCGACCTGGTGGGCTGACCCGGGGACGAGGCTCGGCCCGGCACCGACCGGGACCGCGTCGGACCGAGCCCGCCCACGGTCGGGAGCGGCGTCCGTGACGGAGCGCGCGGTCCGGGCTGTCGCCGGAATCCCCGCACGACCGGCGCCGGGGACCGGCGGAAGGACCGGCCCGCCTCCGGCGCCGGCGGCTCGGGAACCACCCTGCGGACGGCCGTCACGGACGAACAGGGACAGAACCCCCGCCCCGACCGGACGTGCCGGGGACCTCGCCCGCGGTCGCGCGGCCGCCCGGCCGGAAGGGCAACGGCCTGCTCCCCCGGGAGGGCTTCCGGCACGGGCCCGCGGCGTCGCGGCGTCCGGCACGCACGCTCGCAAGGCACCGGACACCGCGCGCCTTCCCCACGCTCATCTGTTCGGGCACCCCCCGGTGCGGTCGACGTGTCGGTCGTCCACGGGGGTCGGGAACCCGACGCGGCGGCGGCCGAAGGAGCGGTCCCGGTCCCGTGCCGCGGCCGTGCGGGCCTCCCCGGCGCGCGGGACGGGTTCGGGCCGG
This sequence comes from Streptomyces prasinopilosus, assembly GCF_001419695.1. GTDB lineage: Bacteria > Actinomycetota > Actinomycetes > Streptomycetales > Streptomycetaceae > Streptomyces > Streptomyces prasinopilosus. Next base: position 3,083 of record NZ_LIRG01000041.1, on the reverse strand, counting down.
GCGGGGCGGTCCTGCCCGAGGGCCGCCGGAGAGGAGGCGGCGGGCTCGGGGCCGGCGGCTGCAACACCCCTCGGTCCCCACCGTTGCCGACCGCAACGGACCCCGCTATGTTAATCGAAAATCACACATGTGTGTCGGGGCGCATCGCGCGTTGGTCACGCAATCGGCAAGTCTGCGAAGGCACCTGGAACCATCTGGCCCATCAGGGAAGCAGGTAAGTCAATGGAGAACCTCAGCAGGCGAAAGGCCCTGTCACTCGGTGTCGCACTCGGCCTCGTGGGTGCGGCGAACCCCGTGCAGGCGTGGGCGTCGACGGGCAGGGGGGCAGGGTCCGCCGCAGGGACCGGTCCGGAGTGGATCTGGGACGACGCGGCGGACCCGCTGATGGCGTCGATGCTCGACCAGGGGCACGTGCCGGCGATCAACACCGCCTGGGCGTCGTGGGTGAACAACGACGACCCGCTGCCCGGCGGCCTGCCGGCCGAATTCGCCGCGTACCTGGGGCGGGTCAACCGGCTGCCCTCCTGGGCCGACCAGACCAAGCTGACCCGCGCCGCCGACTTCAACCGGCGCAGGGACACCTACCTCTTCATGCTGTACGGCCTCGGCAGCGGCATCATGAGCACCGTCATCCCGCGCGAGGCCAAGAGCGTCTACTGGTCCGCGGGCGGCGCCGACATGCAGGACCGCGCGGCCAAGACGTTCACCTTCGGCTATGACCTGTCCGAACTGGGAGCGTTCAAGCCGACGGGGCAGTTCGTCGTCACCGCGAACAAGACGCGCGTGGTGCACGCCGCGGTGCGTCACCTGCTGCCGCAGTCGCCGCACTGGAGGGCGGTCGCCGACGAGACCGTCCCGATCAGCGCCGCCGACATCCTGGTCACCTTCCACAGCCTGGGCACCTACGTGCACCGGAAGCTGCTCGACTGGCGGGTCCCGTACCCGGCCGCGGACCAGGAGGCGTTCCTGCACTCGTGGCAGGTCGCGGTCCACCTGCTCGGGGTGCCGTACGAGCACATCCCGCGGACCTGGGCGGAGGCCGAGAGGCAGTCGGCGCAGGTGCTCACCCCGATCCTCGCCCCGTCGACCGAGGGCATCGAGCTGGCCGGGGAACTGCTCGGTCTGACCGCGCAGATCGACCTCGGCGTCACGCGCGGCTTCCTGAACGAGTTCGTGCGCTACGTCCTCAGCGACGAGGTCGGCGACTGGCTGGGACTGCGACGCGACTACGCGTCGGCGGCCCTGGTGCGCACGGCATGGCCGGCGTACGTCCTGTTCCGTGAGGGGCTCTCGCCCGTCATGCCCGGCACCTTCTACATGCTCGACCAGTTCGTGCGCGCCCTGGCCATGCTGTTCCTCAACAAGGGCTCCTCCGGGACCACCACCCCCATCACGATCCCCACCGGAAACAGGTCGGCCGGCTGAGCCGCCGGTCCGATCCTCCCTGCGCCCGCCCCGCGCGGATGCGCCGGGGGGCGGGCCCCGTGGGACATCCGGGCGAGGCGCTCCACGGCGCGGCGCCCCGTCGCGCGCCCGGTCCCGACGTCCGTTCAGAGACCGAGGGCGCCCATGACCAGGGCGGTCACGGCTTCTCGGTGGTCAGGGGTGTCCCGCCACCGCAGTCTGCGTCCTGCCTCCACCGCCACGCCGAACCCCGCGTGCACCAGCACCCGGGCCTGGCGCGGGTCCAGTTCCGGACGGGCCAGCCGCAACTGCTGCTCCCAGACGGCGATGTGCTCACGCTGGGCGAGGGCCACGGGCCGCCTCAGGTCGGCCGGCAGGCCGGCGATCTCGGACTCGGCGACGCTGTTGAGCGCGGTGTACTCGAAGCTGTAGGCCACGTGCGTCGCGGCCAGGGCGACGACGGCGTCGTGCGGGCCGGACACCTCGCGAAGACACTGGTCCACCCCCCGGGCCAGCAGCGCCGCCGCCTGGAGGCACGCCGCCGCCAGGATGTCGACCTTGCCGGAGTAGTGCCGGTAGAGCGCGGACGGGGCCAGCCCCACGGCCTGCGCGATCTGCCCGTTCGTGACGCTGGCGAACCCGTCCCGTGCGAACAGCGGGACGGCGGCCGCGAGGATCTCCGCGCTCCGTGTCCGCGGCACCGGCGGGGCCGGCAGCTCGACGGGGCGCACGCTCCCGCGGACCGCCGCGGGATCGGTCGCGGCCACGCGCAGCGCGGACGCCAGCAGCAGTTCCTCGGCCCGGCGCTGGGCGATCGAGGTGTGATGCATCGTGATGGACCCGATCGCACCGAGGGCCGCCACGGCCCGCAGGCGCTCGCCGGGCAGCGGGTACGCGCGCTGCACCGCCTCGTCGACCCGTCCGACCACGTGCCCGAACCTCGCCCTGAGGTGCCGGCGGTCCTCACGGTTGAGGTACCGGGCCTCCCACCGGTACACACCGCCCGCCGCGCGGTGCGCGACGGTGACCCGGGTGACGGCACCGAGCACATCCCCCGGCCCCGCCCCGGGCGGCACCTCGTCGAGCGCGGTGACCAGCCGGTCCGCCGTGACGGCTGCGCACTCGGCGAACAGCGCGTACTTGTTGGGGAAGTGCCGGTACAGGGCCGCCGCGGTGATCCCCACACCCGCGGCGATCTCCTCCATGGACGTGGTGTGGTAGCCGCGTTCGCTGAAGGCCCGGCCGGCCGCCTCGACGATGAGCTGCCTGCGGTTGCGGGGCCGAGTGGCCGCGGTCGGACCGGCGGTCACGACCGGACGGGCGGATGCGGGGACGGGGCCATGCGGACGAGTCAACCACACGCCGGCCGGAGGGCCGGGCTCCTTCGCGCGGACCGTGGGAACCCGGTCCCCACCGGGACCTTCGACCGCTGCCCGCCCCTGCCGGCGGCTCGCCGCACGCGGGCGGATTCCTTCCCCGGCCGCCACCCGCGCGGAGGGCTTCAAGGACTCCCGCGTCCCGCCCCGCGACGCCGGACGGAGACCGGGAAGGGGCACCGGACCCCGTGCGGGGCCCGTCCTCCGCCGGAGAACCCGCGGTACTTCCCGGCCGTTCCGGTTCCCCGAGGGGGGACGACGGTCCTTCCGGCCGCGGACGAGCCGGCCGGAAGGACCGTCGTC
>NZ_LIRG01000409.1 GCF_001419695.1 Streptomyces prasinopilosus | reverse complement strand
GAAGGGGCCCGGAACCACCGTCTCGGTGGTTCCGGGCCCCTTCCGCCGTCGTCGGACTACTTCGCCTGCGGCTTGCGCACCGTCAGGTGCAGTTCCTTCAGGCGGGCCTCGTCCAGCTCCGTCGGGGCGCCCATCATCAGGTCCTGGGCGTTGCCGTTGAGCGGGAAGGCGATGGTCTCGCGGATGTTGGGCTCGTCCGCGAGGAGCATGACGATGCGGTCCACGCCGGGGGCGATGCCGCCGTGCGGCGGGGCGCCGAAGCGGAAGGCGCGCAGCATGCCGGCGAACTTGTCCTCGACCGTCTCACGGTCGTAGCCCGCGATCTCGAAGGCCTTGATCATGATGTCCGGCTCGTGGTTCCGGATCGCACCCGAGGACAGCTCGACGCCGTTGCAGACGATGTCGTACTGCCAGCCCAGGATGTCCAGCGGGTCCTGGGTCTCCAGGGCCTCCAGGCCGCCCTGCGGCATCGAGAAGGGGTTGTGCGAGAAGTCGATCCGCCCCGTCTCCTCGTCCTTCTCGTACATCGGGAAGTCGACGATCCAGCAGAAGCGGAAGACGTCCTCCTCGAACTGGCCGGCCCGCTTCGCGGCCTCGACCCGGACCGCGCCCATGATCTTGGAGACCTCGTCGAACTCGCCCGCGCCGAAGAACACCGCGTGGCCGGGGGCGAGGGACAGCCGCTTGGTCAGCTCCGCGATGTTCGCCTCGGTCAGGAACTTCGCGATCGGGCCGGTCAGCGAGCCGTCCTCGGTCACCCGCACCCACGCCAGGCCCTTGGCACCCTGGGAGACCGCGTAGTCGCCGAGCTGGTCGAAGAACTTGCGCGGCTGGCCGGAGACGTCCGGCACCGGCAGCGCACGCACGTGCTTGCCGGCGAACGCCTTGAACTCCGAGCCCTCGAAGACGTCGGTGATGTCGACGAGCTCCAGCTTGGCGCGCAGGTCCGGCTTGTCGGAGCCGTACTTCAGCATCGCCTCGCGGAACGGGATCCGCGGGAACGGCGAGGTGACGTGACGGCCGTTGCCGAACTCCTCGAAGAGCTCGGTCATGAGCTTCTCGATCGGCTGGAAGACGTCCTCCTGCTCGACGAAGCTCATCTCCACGTCGAGCTGGTAGAACTCGCCCGGCGAGCGGTCCGCGCGGGCGTCCTCGTCGCGGAAGCAGGGCGCGATCTGGAAGTAGCGGTCGAAGCCGGAGACCATCAGCAGCTGCTTGAACTGCTGCGGAGCCTGCGGCAGCGCGTAGAACTTGCCCGCGTTGAGGCGCGAGGGGACGACGAAGTCCCGGGCGCCCTCGGGGGAGGTCGCGCTCAGGATCGGCGTCGCCATCTCGTTGAAGCCCAGCGCCGTCATCTTGTGGCGGATGGCCGAGATCACCGACGTCCGCAGCAGGATGTTGCGGTGCATGCGCTCGCGACGCAGGTCCAGGAAGCGGTACTCCAGGCGCCGCTCCTCGTTGACCCCGTCCTCGGCGTTGATCGTGAAGGGGAGGGGGGCCGCCGCGCCCAGCACCTCGACCTCGCCGACCTCGACCTCGACCTCACCGGTCGGCAGCTCGGGGTTGACGTTCTCCGCGCCGCGGGAGACGACCTTGCCGTCGACCCGGACGACGGTCTCCTTGGAGAGCCGGTCCAGGGCCTCGTAGGCGGGCGTGCCGGGACGGGCCACGAGCTGCGTGATGCCGTAGTGGTCGCGCAGATCGATGAAGAGGATGCCGCCCAGGTCGCGCCGATTGTGCAGCCAGCCGCTCAACCGGACGTCGGTGCCGACGTCAGAGGCGCGGAGCTCGCCGCAGGTGTGGGACCTGTACCGATGCATCGTCGTTCATCCAGCCTTCGCGGATCGGGGTCTTCGTTTCACGTGAAACTCCCCCCAAGCCTACCGGCCGGGCCGGGACCGCCGCCCCAGGACGGCCCGCCGGTGCCGCGGAGGCCGCCGGTGGCATTTTCCTCGCGAAACTCCATAAAGTGGGGCAATGCGCACAGGTGAGCCCCTGCCGTCCACGGGGGACGTCCTCGCCCTCCTCGGCACCGGCCGGTGGCACTGGGACACGGCAACCGGGCTGGTCACCGTCGACGGGGTGGCGGCACGGCTCCTGGGGCTGCCCGCGGAGCAGGCCACCCTCACCGAGGCCCAGGTCAGGTCCCGGCTGCACCCGGTCGACTGGAACGAGATCACCGGGGTGATCCGGCTCGCCGTCGCCGAAGGCACCCTCGCCGAGGTGCGCATCCGGATCATGGACGACCGGGGGCGGGTCGTACGGGTGGTGCGCAGTCGCTCCAAGCCGACCTTCGACCCCCTGCGCAAGGCGTACCTGCTCACCGGAACCCTTCAGGAGGTCACCGACCCGACGCCCGGCACCCCCGCCGACCGCAGGACGGTCACCGGCGACTGGCGCCGGTCCCGGGAGGCGTTCCTGCTGGACGCGGGCAGGGCGCTGGCCGAGGCGCGGTCGACGCAGGAGGTGCTGCGGGTCGTGGCGAACCTGTCGATGCCGGGCTTCTCGCCGGACGGACTCGCGGTGTTCGGCGTGGCGGGCGACCGGCTCACCATCATCGGCCACCACGGGCAGGAACCCGACGCCGACGCCGAGGACGCCTTCTCCATGCCGCTGGACACGGCCTACCCGGCCGCCGAGGTGATACGGACGGGCCGCGCGATCTACCTCTCCACCCCGCAGCAGTACCAGGCCCGCTACCCCCTCACCTGGCCGCTCGCCGAACGCTTCGGCCGCCACTCCTGGGCGTTCCTGCCGCTGATCGCGTCCGGCCGCACGACGGGCACCTGGATGGCGGCCTTCGCCCACCCGGTCGCCTTCACCCCCGACGAGCGGTCGGTGCTGACCACCGTGGCCCGGATGCTGGCCCAGGCACTGGCCCGCGCGGGCACCGCCGAGACCGAGCGGGCCCTCACCGACGGCCTGCAGCGCTCGATGCTGCCGAGGATCGGACCGCAGCGCATCCCCGGCATGAGCCTCGCCGCCCGGTACATCCCCACCGGCGGCGGTCTCCAGGTGGGCGGCGACTGGTACGACGTGATCCCGCTGCCGCACGGGCGGTTCGCCCTCGTCGTCGGGGACGTCCAGGGCCACGACGTACGGGCCGCCGGGCTCATGGGCCAACTGCGGATAGCCCTGCGGGCGTACGCCTCCGAAGGGCACCGGCCCGACGCCGTGCTCTCCCGGGCCTCCCGCTTCCTGTACGGGATCAACGAGGCGGACCCCTACGATCCGCGCTTCGCGACCTGCCTGTACGTGGAGGTCGACCCGGCCGGCGGAGTGCTGGACTTCGCCCGCGCGGGACACCCCGAGCCGGCGGTCCGCATGCCCGACACGACCGTGCTGACCCGGCAGACGGCCGGCGGGCTTCCGCTGGGCATCGACCCGGACGCCGACTACCCCACCACCCGCATGGCCCTGGAACCCGGTGAGACCCTGCTGCTCTGCACGGACGGTCTGATCGAGACCGGCGGCCACGACCTGGACACCGGCTGGCAGCGGCTGCGCCGCACCCTCGAACGCCACGAGGGCAACCTGGAGGAGCTGGCCGACGCACTGGTGCAGGCGGTCCACGGACCCTCCTCGCACCACACCACCGGCCCCCTGATCGACCGCCGCGAGGACGACATCGCCCTGCTGCTGCTCTCCCGCCGGGCCGAGGGCCGCGGCGCCGGCGCGGGCACGGGCCTCGACGCGGTGCGGTCGTCGCTGCGCCGCACCATGCTGACGGTGCAGCAGGCCGAACCGGAGCGGATCGCGGGGGCCCGGCGGCAGCTGCGCGAGCTGCTGCACGACTGGGGGTCGGCGGACCAGGTCGACTCGGCGGTCCTGCTCCTGTCGGAGGTGCTCACCAACGTCCTCGTGCACACCGACGCCGCCGCCCTGCTCGAAGCCGAGATCACCGACGGGCCCCGGGGCCGCCGGATGCGCGTCCAGGTCACCGACGCGGGCGCCGACCTCCCGCACCTGCGCACACCGGGCGAGCTGGCCTCCTCCGGCCGCGGCCTGCTCCTGATCGAACTCCTGGCCCACACCTGGGGCGTCGTCCCGCGCGGCAAGGGCAAGAGCATCTGGTTCGAGCTGGACGAGTCGCAGACCCCGCCGGACGACGCCGGGGGAGCCCCGTCCCCGCGGGGGCCCGAGGACCGCGCGCCCCGGGAGGACCGTGCGCCCCGGGAGGACCGCGAGCGCGCCGAGGGCCGTGTCACCCCGTGAAGGACCTCACGACGGCTCGGGCTCCGGGGGCGCCTTCGGGGCCGGTTCCGCCGACGCGGCGTGGCGCTGGCGCAGTTCGTCCACGATCCCGAAGACCGCCGCCGTCACCGGTACCGCCATCAGCATGCCGACGATCCCGGCGACCGAGGCGCCGGCGGTGATGGCGATCAGGACGACCGCCGGATGCATCTGCACGGTGCGGCTCTGGATCATCGGCTGGAGCACGTTCCCCTCCAGCACCTGCACCGCGAGCACCACGCCGAGCGCCCACAGGGCGATGAGGAAGCCCCGGTCGGCCAGCGCCACCAGGACGGCCACCGCCCCGGAGATGAACGCCCCGAGGTAGGGGATGTACGCCCCGACGAAGACCAGCGCGCCCAGGCCGACGGCGCCCGGCACCTTGAGGACCAGCAGGCCGACGGTGATGCAGACGGCGTCGATGAGGGCGATGAGGGTGGTCCCCCGCATGAAGCCCTCGACCCCGCCGAAGGCCCGGCGGGCCATGGCCAGCACGGCGTCCCCGGAGTCGCCCGGCACGAGCCCGCGCAGTTTCCCGGCGGCCCGGTCGGAGTCGCGCAGGAAGAAGAAGACGAGCAGCAGCGCGAGCACCGCCATGGTGAGCGTCTGGCCCACCACGCCGACCCCGCTGATGACACCCGACGCGGCCGTGCTCCCGAACTTGGACAGCAGCTCGCGCGCGTTCGCCGCGATGTCGTCCAGGGAGGTGCCGGCCGCCCCGAAGTGCTTGCCGAGATCGCGCGCCGCGATCCTGAGCGAGGCGATGATCTGATCCCCGGAGTCGATCAGGGCGGACACGACGATGTACACCGCGCCGCCGACCACCGCGACGACGGCGACACAGGTCAGACCCGCCGAGAGGGACCGCTGCACGCCGGCCCGCACCATCCACCGGTGCAGCGGCCGCAGCAGGGCCGTCCCGAGCAGGGCGAGCAGTATGGGGATCACGGCCGTCCGGAACTGCACGCACAGCAGCACCACGACGTAACCGACCCCGCAGGCGAGCAGGATGACGACACACCAGGCGGCGAAACGCCGAACGGCTTCGGGCAGCAACGGAGATGACGAGGAGTCCTGCATCGTCTCAGCCGATCACGCCCGGCACACCCTGTCCAGCCGCCGCCCGCCCGCCCCAGGTCACCGCACCGGTGACGGCGCGCCGCCACCCCCTCCTCCCGTCCCGGTCACCGCGCCGGGAACGGCGGACGGCCCCGCCCCGGACCGGACGGGGCCGTCCCGCACCCGGCGGTCGGACACCCGGGCCCGGACTTCCGGGACTTCCAGGACCTCCGAGCCTCCGGACTTCCGAACCTCCGGATTTCCGGGCTTCCGGGCTTCCGGGCTTCCGGGCTTCCGGGTCAGGACTCCCGCGGTCCCGACGCCGACATGCCGTGCACGGCCGGGACGGAGCCGAGGCGGCCCTTCTGGAAGTCCTCGAAGGCCTGCTGGAGCTCCTCGCGGGTGTTCATGACGAACGGTCCGTAGTGCGCCATGGGCTCCCGGATGGGCCGCCCGCCGAGCAGGACGACCTCCAGGTCCGGCGTGTTCGCGTCCTGCTTCTCGTCCGCGCGGACGGTCAGCGAGCCGCCGGCGCCGAAGACGGCGGTCTGCCCGAGGCGGACCGGCCGCCGCTCGGCCCCCACGGACCCGCGCCCGGCCATGACGTACGCGAGGCCGTTGAAGTCCTCCCGCCAGGGCAGCGTGACCTCGGCGCCCGGAGCCAGCGTCGCGTGGACCATCGTGATCGGCGTGTGCGTGACGCCGGGACCCTCGTGGCCGTCCAGCTCACCGGCGATGACGCGCAGCAGCGCGCCGCCGTCGGGGGAGGTGAGCAGCTGGACGCTGCCGCCGCGGATGTCCTGGTAGCGCGGCGCCATCATCTTGTCCTTGGCCGGCAGGTTCACCCACAGCTGGAGTCCGTGGAAGAGGCCGCCGGACATGACCAGCGACTCCGGCGGCGCCTCGATGTGCAGCAGACCGGAACCCGCCGTCATCCACTGGGTGTCGCCGTTGGTGATGGTGCCGCCGCCGCCGTTGGAGTCCTGGTGGTCGAAGATCCCGTCGATGATGTAGGTGACGGTCTCGAAGCCGCGGTGCGGGTGCCAGGGCGTTCCCTTGGGCTCGCCGGGCGCGTACTCCACCTCGCCCATCTGGTCCATCATGATGAACGGGTCGAGATGGCGGTAGTTGATCCCGGCGAACGCCCGGCGCACCGGGAAGCCCTCGCCCTCGAAACCGCTCGGCGCGGTCGTGACGGTGAGCACGGGGCGTGCCACGGCGTCGGCCGAAGCGGCCACCCGGGGGAGCGTCAGCGGGTTCTCGACGGTCACTGCAGGCATGTCGGTACCTCCTCGTTCGTACGGCCATTTTAGTTGAGCATTGAACTTTCTGCCAGCAGCAACGGAGAAAGCCCGGAGGGCATTCCCTCCGGGCTCGGCGGTTTCCGTGACGGGTGGGCTCCACCCGGCCGTCGCACGGCGACGGCGACGGCGACGGCGACGGGCACACCCTCGCCCTGGGCGGGCCCTACCCGTACATGCGCCGCATCGCGAACTCGACCATCTGCTCCACGGCCTTCGCGTCGAACACCATCCGGTGCTCGCCCTCCATGTCCAGCACGAAGCCGTAGCCGGTCGGCAGCAGGTCGATCACCTCGGCGCCGGTGATCACGAAGTACTTGGACTCCTTGCCCGCGTACCGCCGCAGCTCCTTCAGCGAGGTGAACATCGGGATCACCGGCTGCTGGGTGTTGTGCAGGGCGAGGAACCCCGGGTTGTCGCCGCGCGGGCAGTACACCTTGGACGTCGCGAAGACCTGCTGGAAGTCCTCGGCGGTCACCTGACCCGTGGTGAAGGCGCGCACCGCGTCCGCGAGCGACGGTGCGGACGGCTCCGGGTACAGCGGCGGCTGCTGCTGTTGCTGCTGCTGCCCGTACCCGCCCGGCATCTGCTGCTGCTGCGGCGGGACGTACCCCTGCTGTGCCCCTACGTTCTGGTCGTAGCCGTACATGCGCGCAAGCGTACCGAGGGCGCCGGAGGGGCGGGCGGGTACGGGCCGGTAAGGCCCGGCGGACGGGGCCTTCCCGGCGGTCCGCGGCCGGACGCCCCGGACGGCCCCGGGGAACGGATCTCGTCACAGATGGCCAGATCGGGCTTGCTTCTTATTACTGGCGGGTAGCATCATCGTAGCCACTTGCTGGCATGCAAACCCGTGCGAGGAACCCAGTGCCTCGCCGATCTTTCTACGGACCGGGAGCCGTCACCATGGGGCACTACAAGTCCAATCTCCGCGACATCGAGTTCAACCTGTTCGAGGTCCTCGGGCGCGACAAGCTGTACGGCACCGGACCGTTCGAAGAGATGGACGTGGACACCGCGAAGAGCGTCCTCGGGGAGCTGGCCCGCCTCTCGGAGAACGAGCTGGCCGAGTCCTTCGCCGACGCCGACCGCAACCCGCCGGTCTTCGACCCGGAGACCAACACCGCACCGGTTCCCGCGTCCTTCAAGAAGAGCTACCAGGCCTTCATGGACTCCGAGTACTGGCGGCTGGGCATCCCCGAGGCCGTCGGCGGCACGACGGCGCCCCCCACGCTGGTCTGGGCGTACGCCGAGCTGATCCTGGGCGCCAACCCGGCCGTGTGGATGTACTCCTCCGGCCCCGCCTTCGCCGGGATCATGTACAACGAGGGCAACGACACGCAGAAGAAGATCGCGCAGATCGCCGTCGAGCGGCAGTGGGGCTCCACCATGGTGCTCACCGAGCCGGACGCCGGTTCGGACGTGGGCGCCGGCCGCACCAGGGCCGTGCAGCAGGAGGACGGCTCCTGGCACATCGAGGGCGTGAAGCGGTTCATCACCTCGGGTGAGCACGACATGTCGGAGAACATCCTCCACTACGTGCTCGCGCGCCCCGAGGGTGCCGGCCCCGGCACCAAGGGCCTGTCCCTCTTCCTCGTCCCGAAGTACCTCTTCGACTTCGAGACCGGCGAGCTGGGCGAGCGCAACGGCGTCTACGCCACGAACGTCGAGCACAAGATGGGCCTGAAGGCGTCCAACACCTGCGAGATGACCTTCGGCGACCGGCACCCCGCCAAGGGCTGGCTGATCGGCGACAAGCACGACGGCATCCGCCAGATGTTCCGCATCATCGAGCTGGCCCGCATGATGGTCGGCACGAAGGCGATCTCCACCCTCTCCACCGGTTACCTCAACGCGCTGGAGTACGCCAAGGAGCGCGTCCAGGGCCCGGACCTCGCGAACTTCATGGACAAGGCCGCGCCCAAGGTCACCATCACCCACCACCCCGACGTGCGCCGCTCGCTGATGACGCAGAAGGCGTACGCGGAGGGCATGCGCGCGCTCGTCCTGTACACCGCCTCGGTGCAGGACACGATCGAGGTCAAGACGGCCGCGGGCGAGGACGTCTCGGCCGAGCACGCGCTCAACGACCTGCTCCTGCCCATCGTCAAGGGCTACGGCTCCGAGAAGGGGTACGAGCAGCTCGCCCAGTCGCTGCAGACGTTCGGCGGCTCCGGCTTCCTGCAGGAGTACCCGATCGAGCAGTACATCCGCGACTCCAAGATCGACACCCTGTACGAGGGCACCACCGCGATCCAGGGCCAGGACTTCTTCTTCCGGAAGATCGTCCGCAACCAGGGCGCGGCCCTGAACTCCGTCGCCGAGGACATCAAGCAGTTCCTCGCCCTGGGCACCGGCGGCGAGGAGCTGGCGGGCGCCCGCGAGCACCTGGCCAAGGCCACCGTCGACCTGGAGGCCCTCGTCGGCCTGATGCTCACCGACCTCGCGGCCACCGAGCAGGACGTCAAGAACATCTACAAGGTGGGCCTGAACACCACCCGCCTGCTGATGGCCTCCGGTGACGTGATCGTCGGCCACCTGCTCCTCAAGGGCGCCGCGGTCGCCGCCGAGAAGCTCCAGACGGCCTCCGCCAAGGACGTCCCCTTCTACACCGGCAAGATCGCCGCGGCGAAGTTCTTCGCGGCCAACGTCCTGCCCGGCGTCACCCTGGCCCGCAAGGTCGCCGAGGGCGTCGAGCTGGACCTGATGGAGCTGGACGAGGCGGCCTTCTAGGACCGCTTCCGGGACCGTCCGGTCACGGAACGCGCGGGACCGTCCGGTCCCGTCCGGTCCCGTCCGCTCGCTCCGCGTCCGTCCGCACCCGTACGAGGGCCCGCTTCCGCACCAGGGAAGCGGGCCCTCGTACGG
>NZ_LIRG01000408.1 GCF_001419695.1 Streptomyces prasinopilosus | reverse complement strand
GTGCTCGAGGTCGACGACGCCGGGCCGGGCATCGACGCCGCCGACGTACCGCGGGTGTTCGACCGGTTCTACCGTGCCGACAGCGCCCGGGCGTTGCCGGGATCCGGCCTGGGGCTGTCGATCGTGCAGCGGGTCGTCGACGCCCACGGCGGCCGGGCCTCCGTCGCCCGCTCCGCACGCGGTGGCGCGCTGCTTCGGGTCGACCTTCCGGCCGCGGCCCCGCCCGCCCCGATCGCGCGGCTCACCGCCGGGGAGGACACCGCGGCGTGCTGACCCGCCCCGGCGGCGCGGCGCAGGACAAGGGACGGTGGCCCTCGGGCATGGCCCCGCGCGGCTCACCGCCGGGCCAGGACACCGCGATGCGCCGACCCCAGACCCGGCCGCACGGCGCAGGACCAAAGGGCGGCGACCGTCGGGCCCATGAAAAAATCCGGGACGGGCCCCAGGCCCGTCCCGGATTTCGTCCGTGCCGCCGCGCTCACCGTTGCAGCGCGGGCTCCTCGTCGTCGGCGAGCAGCTGTTGACCGTCCGGCAGCTTTGCCGCTGGACGGGACAGCCGGCTCGGCCACCAGACCCGGCGGCCGATCAGCAGGGTGAGGGCGGGCACCAGGACCGACCGCACCAGCAGGGCGTCGAGCAGCACGCCGAAGGCGACCAGGAACCCGACCTCGATCAGCATCACCAGTGGAAGTGTGACGAGGACCGCGAACGTGGCCGCCAGGACCAGGCCTGCCGAGGTGATGACGCCACCGGTGGCCGAGAGGGCTTTGAGCATGCCCTCTCTGGTGCCGAGACGCACGGTCTCCTCCCGGGCCCTGCTGGCCAGGAAGATGTTGTAGTCGACGCCGATCGCCACCAGGAACAGGAATGCCAGCAGCGGCACCGAATAGTCGATGCCCTTGAACCCGAGGATCGTGTCGAAGACGAACACGCTGCCGCCGAAGGCCGCGGCGAATGAGACGACCACGGTGGCCATCAGGACCAGCGGGGCCAGGATCGCGCGCAGCAGCAGCCCGAGAATGATCAGGACGACGGCGAGCACCAGCGGGATCACCAGCTTCTCGTCGCGCTTGGTGGTCACCTCTGTGTCGAGGTTCTCCGCACTCGGCCCGCCGACGATCGCCTCCGCCCCGCTCACCGCGTGCACGGCGGTGCGCACCCGCTTGATCGTGTCGTACTCCGCGACGGTGTCCGGCGCGTCCTTCGGGAACACGGAGATGTTGGCCCAGCCACCGCTGGTCTGCTCCGGGATGGCCTGGGCCACACCGGGAGTGTCCTTGACGATGTCGAGCACCCGCTCCTGGTGCGCCGGCCGCGTGAAGATCGTCATCGGCTGGCCGCCGAGCTCCGGGAAGTGCTGGCGGAGAACGGTGAAGCCGGTGACCGACTCCGGCGCGGACAGGAACTGGTCCTGCTCCCGCAGGGCGCCGGTGTTGCCCGCCAGCCCGAGGGCGAGCACACCGAGGACTCCGAGCGAGCCGAGCGCCGCCACCCACCGGCGGCGGCTGATGGCGGTGCCGAGCCGTCCCCACAGCCCGGGCTTCTCCTCCACGGCCGTGCTGAACCGCGGGATGGCCGGCCAGAAGATCTGCCTGCCGAGCACCACGAGCACCGCCGGGAACAGCGTCAGCATGGCCACCAGCGCGCACAGGATGCCGGCCGCGCCGATCGGGCCCAACCCGCTGGTGCTGTTCAGGTCCGCGACGAGCAGGCAGAGCAGGCCGGTGACCACGGTGGCCGCGGACGCGACGATGGCCGGCGCCGCGCCGCGCAGCGCGTGGACCATCGCGACCCGGACGTTCTCATGGTGGTGCAGTGCCTCCCGATATCGAGCGATGAGCAGCAGTGCGTAGTCCGTGCCGACGCCGAACACCAGGATTGTCAGCAGCGCCGAGTTCTGGTCGTTGACCACGATGCCGAAGCCCTTGACGAGCAGGTAGACGGTCCCCATCGAGGTCAGTGCGGCCGCGCCCACGGCCACCAGCGGGATGATCCACAACACCGGGCTGCGGTAGGTGAGGATGAGCAGGAGCGTGACGACGGCGATGGTGGTGAGGAGGACCTGCACGTCGATGCCGTCGAAGACGGCATCCATGTCGCCGTCGATCGCGCCCGGGCCGGTCACGTCGAGTTCCAGGCCGGCGGGGCGGTCCTTCGCGGCGTCACGCAACGGGCCGACGATCTCCTCCGGTGGGCCGTAGGCCGTGCTCACCTCGAGGGTGAACGTCATCGCCTTGCGGTCGGTGGAGAGGCTCGTCGGTGAGTCCTCGTCGTCCTCGCCGGCCGCCGCCGTCGCCTTCGGCGGGTACCGCTCGGCAAGGGTGTCGTAGTGGCGCTCGACCGCCGCGCGGTCGGCGGCGGTCATGCCGTCGGCCCGGTGGTACACGAAGACGAACGTGCTGTCCTCACCGCCGGGGAGACTGTCGTCCAGCGCCGCCACCTTGGTGGACTCGGCACCGGCCGGCAGGGTGTCTACTGCGCTGTCGGTGGTGACCGAACTCAACTTTCCGCTCAGCGGCACCATGCCCGCCGCCAGCACCAGCCACAAGCCAATCACCAACCAGGGCACCCACCGGCCTGCCAACCGACCGGCCGGCGCTTCCCCGGACGGCGCTGCGTTGACTGCCATCACTAGCCTCCTACATACGGGTTGCATCGCTTATCTGGATGCCTGCTTCCTACTGAGCGAACCTGAGACGACTGTTAAATACGGTGCTCAGGCCGGTTGGCCGAACCATGTGCCCAGCGCACGCACCAGCGGGGTGGCGTCGAGGTCCTGCCCGGTAGGCAAGGCCCAGGCGACACAGCCGTCGGGCCGGATGAGCAACGCGTCGACGTCCACCCGGCCCGTGCGGGCGGTGACGGTGTTGACCCGTCCGGTCCACGCGGCCGCGGCGTCGCGGGCCTCCGCGCGGTCGACGAGGTCGAGCAGGGGCCCACGATCCTCACGCAGCAGGTCCGCCGACAGGGTCACCGCGGTGACGACGTCCGGGTCGGGCCGCTCCAGCGTCAACTTCAGGTCCGGGCACAGGGTGCCGACGAGCCGGTGGTCGTCGCCCAGGTCGTACCGGGCGTCCATGCCGGCGAGCGGGTCGGTGACGTACCGGTGGGCGTCGTCGAGGTCCATCAGGTCGGAGAACATCTCCCACAGCGCCCTCGTCTGCGGGCCGGGTTGCATCGGGGCTCCTGTCGGGCTGGTGGGCCGGGTCCGCAGCGACCGGGTGGTGCGGCTGCCGAAGCCCTCGATCAAGGAGTACGCCCTGGCCTGTCCCCGGGGCGGGCGACCGCCGATGCACGGCAAGGAGTTCCGCTTCGCCAACCCCGAGACCTGGCCCGAGGCGGCGATCACCACCGTCACCGACACCACCAACTACGGCAAGGCCGAAGCCCAGGCGTGGGACCGGGTCCACCCGAGGCCCGGCAGAGCGTGCCGGTCGGCCCATCGCGCCCGCGCCCGTTGCCATTGGTTCGGAGGCGGAGGCCCTGTCGGCGGAGGGGGCGCAGGCGGTGCAGACACACGATCACGGTGGGGGACGTATCCCCCGCCTGGCAGACGAACGGCAGCCTCCACAACGGCACTTGGCATGATGTCTCTGTTGGAGCGCCGGGCCTCGGTGTACGCGCCGACGAGTGGAACGGTTGTTCTGCGCCACCGGACCTTGAGCGCGTGCCATCGCAGGTTGAGTGACCCGTCAGTCCCACGAGTTGAAGATCGCCGCGCCAAGAGTCGCGGGCTGCCCGTGCTTGATCTGGCGCCACTCCGCCTTGGACAGAGCTGAAGTGTCTGCATCCTCCAGCGAGGACAGGAGTTCCGCCGCAGTCAAGAGAGTGAAGCCGAAACTGCCGAGGGCGGCGGCCCAGGAGGGCAGGTCGACACCAAGGCCCCTGGCGGGACGCTGACCAGGTCGAACGCGCCGTCGTGTGGTGGGCCGGCTGGTACAACACCGAGCGCCTGCACTCCGCACTCGACTACCTCCCACCCGAGGAGTTCGAGGCGGCCTACTACCGTTCTTTGGTCACTCCGAAAACCGCCTGAGACACACAAGATCGGCCGCTACGAAACTCGGGGCAGCTCACTCCGACATGTCATGACGGTAGAACTGCGCCAACTGTTCGATAACGGGACGCAGTTCGCTGTCCGCTGGCCAGAGAGTGACCGGCATCGTGCCATCGGTCGAGCGCATTCAGGGATTCTCGCACCGATACACAACATGGATCCACGGGGCGACGAGAGCCATATGCGACAGCGTCGGCCGTCGAGCATCCGTCCGGCCTCTGCACCGCGACGGTTTAAGGACGGGTTCTAACGTTCGTCTCAGGTTCGCTCGGTAGGAAGTAGGCATCCAGATAAGCGATGCACCCCGTATGTAGGAGGCTGGTGATGGCAGTCGACGCAGCGCCGTCAGGGAAAGCACCGCCCGGGCGGTTGAGGTTCGGGGCGGCCACCAGGGCGCTGGCGACGGCGTTCGCTGTCGCCGCCCGCGGGTCGCACGCCGACAACAGTGCGGCGCCCGCCGCGACCGGCCCGCACAGCGCGCACGCGAGCGGGTCGTCAGTTCCACCCCAGCCGCTGCGCGTCGGCGAGCGGTTCCTCGACCTGAGGATGGCCGAGGCCTAGACGCCCGCGCCGCCGGAGGGTGGCGGCTCGGACGGGTACCGGTGCCAGGTGATCGATCCGGGCCTGACCACGACGGCGTTCCTGACCGGGACCCAATTCGCATCGGAGAACGTTGCCACTGCGCACCACGCCGTCGTGTACGCAGTGCCGTCGGGCGGCGCTGCCGTGGTGCGCGAGCAGGACGCGAAGACCCGTGGTCTCGGCTGGCAGTGTTTCGGCGGAACCGGCACGGCCGGCCGTCGAGGTCGAAGGGAGGCGCGGCGTGGGTGGACACCTGGGCGCGCCTGGTAACGACGAAGGGTCGATCTGAAGCATCTCGCAGACGGATGCCGCACGGATACCGCACCACACAAACACCTGAGGAGAGACTGACATGAAGTCTATGGGACGTCGCGGCTTTCTAGCCGCTTCCACGGCACTTGGCGCTGGTGCCGGCTTGTCCGCGTATGCCGCCGTTTCGGCAACGGACGGGAACAAGAATCCGGACAAGACTGCGGACATTGCATTGCGAGACCGGGACCTGCCCTTCATCGGCACGGAGGAGACCTTTTCGACTCCCACGTTGTTGAAGCTGAACTCCATCAATCAGGATCACATAGCGTTCCTTGAGGAAATTGGTCTTTCGGATCTAGGTCAACGCCGCATCGGCGATATGGATGCGGGGGGACTCAACGTTCAAATCCTCTCTGCTCATACACCCTCCGTGCAAAATGTCTCTGGGCAAAGGGGCATCGACCTTGCCTATCGTCTTAACCGGCAACTTGTAGACGGGCCAATCGCCAAATATCCGGGCCGCTTCAAGGCTTTCGCCACCTTGCCCTTGCAGAGCCCGGAGGCGGCGGCGGACGAACTGGAACGCTCGGTTCGGGAAGATGGCTTCGTGGGCGCACTGACCAACGGACACATCGCGAAGAAGTATCTCGATCATCCCGATTTCGAGCCTGTGCTGGCACGTGCCGTTGCTCTCGATGTGCCGATCTACCTGCATCCCGGTTATCCAGCTGACGAGGTCTTCAAGATCTACTACAGCACCACACGGTCTAAATACACGGAAGAGTACCAAGACTACATTTTCAGTGGGTCTGGATATGGCTGGCACCAGGAGGTGCTGACCCAATGCATTCGGATGATCACGTACGGGGTTTTCGACAGATTCCCCAAACTGAAAATCATCATCGGCCACATGGGCGAAGGTCTTCCCTTCTACTACGAGCGGATCGTCAATGACATGGGTGAGCCAACCGAAGACTCGCTCGAGAAGCCCATCGGGCAATACTTCCAGGACAACTTCTGGGTCACAACCAGCGCATTCCCCCAGACCGAACTGCTCGATCTCCTGCTGAAGTACATAAGCGTGGATCGAGTGATGTTCGCAACCGACTACCCGTTCGCGGACATAAAGGAGCAGACCGACTGGTTCCGCGGAGTCGATTTGCCACGTGAAGACAAGGAAAAGATTGCGTTCCGAAATGCAGAGAAACTGTTCAGAATGAAAGTGCCCGTGAAGTGATACGCCAGCGTCGGCCGGAGTGACAGAATGCTTTGCTGTAAGGCGAGAGTACGGCCGAAGTATGTGATGCGCGGCTGCCGCATCACGCGGTCCTCATGCAACGGCTCTGCTGGTTGATGGCTGCCGCTCGCCTCATCGGGGAAGCTTCGCGGTGCGTTCGGGGTGAGCCGCAGTGATGTTGCCCTTGCCGAAAACCCCATCCATGCTGGTCAGGCCACATGTCGGTACTCATGGAGGGTGCCGCCGAGTCGGGCCCGCCGTCGTACTGACACCGTGTCCGCGGGCAAGGCTGGCGATGGTCTGGCCGTCGAGGTACGCGACGCGCACGTCGGCGATCGTCTTGCCCGCGACAGCCGGCCGTCGACCACCCTTGTTGCCCTTGGCCTCGGCGGCCCGCGACCCGTCGTAGGTCAGTTCCCGCTGGAGGCCGGGCTGGAGTTCGCCGGCGGCGGCGAGGGTCTGCACCATGAACTTCACGGTGGACAGCAGCTCGCCGGTGCGCGGATGGCAGGCGGTGAGGTCCATCGCGGAGAACGCACCGTCGTGGATACGCAGGGTGAGCTGGTCGCGGTGCAGGACTTCGAGGACGTCGAGGATGTGCTGGTTGCCGCGCACGAGGCGGAACAGCTCGGAGATGTGCACGGTGTCGCCCGACCGCGCGTAGGTGAGCAGCTCGCGGAACCTCGGCCGCTGAAGCGGGTGCAGGCGGCTGGAGGTACCCGGGTCCTCCTCGAAGACGACCGGGTCCTCGATCCCCGCCTCGGCGAGGACGAGGTCCTGGCGGGCGGTGGACTGCTGGTCGGTCGACACCCTCTTGTAGACGAGATTGGCCACGCTGTTCCCCGCTTCTGCCGCCGCATCGGACCTCGGGTGTCATCTGACCCTGTCGTCAGCCACCATCGGATCGCATTGGATCGGAGCCGCCGTCAGGTCCCGAAATCACTAGGTTCATTGGACATCTGCCGCCCCTGTCGTCATTCGATCGTTCACCGACAGCGACGACCCGCACGGTCGCGGCTCCGCGGGCCCCTCCAGCGCTGGGGCGGCGGCGTACGAATTCCCGCTTCGGATCAGGCTGGTCGATCGGAGGCGTAGCGGGCGAGCGTAGTCTCTACCGCTTGCTCGACGGCGTAGCGGATGTCGGAGGCTGTGGGGTTCCAGTCGGTCAGCAGCATGCGGGGCCACAAGACGTAGTTGGCAATCATCCCGAGGAACTGGTTAGCGGCGCTCTCGGCGTCCGGAACGTCGGCGTTACCGGCCTCGTGTTCCGACTCCAGGTATCGCTGGACAGAGGTGAAGTAGGGCAGCTTGCCGAGCTGGAACTGCATCCGTCCCAGTTCGGGGAAGCGAGGCAGCTCGGCGATGACGATGCGGAACAGGGCTGTCATGCCGGGCCGGCCGATCAGGTCGGCATAGCGGTGGCCGATGGAGATCAGGCCGGAACGCAGATCTCCGGCCTGAGGTCGCGCGATGGCGCCGGCGGCGTCACGCTGCCATGACTCGGTGACGATGGCCTCGAAGAGGGCCGCCTTGGTGGGGAACTGCTTGAACAAGGTGGACTTCGAGACTGCCGCCCCTTCGGCAATGCGCGCGAGGGACGTGCCGTCGTAACCGTGGTTCAGGAAGAGGTCCGTGGCCGCGGAGATGATCGCCTCACGCTTTTGCTGGGCGAGACGACGGTGGTGTGTGGAGAGCTCTGCTGCCATGCGTGCAGTATGCCCCAGACCCGAGGCGAGTCACTTGACTCGCCTCTTTGGGGCTGCCTACGCTGCGACGGAAAGGCGAGTCAACTGACTCGCATCCGATGGCGGTGCCCGATGCCTCTCTGGTGCCGTGTGATGAGGGAGCAGCGGATGACAGCCGACAGGATCGCTTTGGTGACCGGTGCGAACCGTGGTCTGGGCCGGAGTACGGCTCTTGCGCTGGCGGCGCGCGGGGTGCGGGTCGTGGTCACTCATCGCGGTGATGTGGCCGGGGCCGAGGAGACGGAGCAGCAAGTGCACGCTGCGGGTGGAGCCGCCGCTGTCGTGCGTCTCGACATCAGCGACGCCTCCTCTTTCGGAGCCTTCACTTTCGAGCTGAGCGGGCTGCTTGAGCGCTGGAGGGCTTCGCGGCTCGATATCGTGGTCAACAACGCTGGGGTGGGTGTCTTCGGCCCACTGGAAGCTGTCACGACCGACGACTTCGACACGGTGTTCAACACGAACGTGCGGGGCACGTTCTTCCTCATCCAGTCGCTTGTGCCGCTGCTGGCGGAAGGCGCCCGCGTCATCAACGTCTCGTCGTCGTTGACTCGCCACACCAGCCCCGCGACCTCGGTCTACTCCGCCTCGAAGGCCGCCATCGAGGCCCTGAGCCGCACTCTGGCCGCAGAACTCGGCCCCCGAGGCATCCGGGTCAACTCCATTGCCCCGGGGCCGACCGCCACCGACTTCAACGGCGGTGCCATGCGGGATGACGCCGGTATGCGCCAGGGTCTGGCCGGGCAGACCGCGCTTGGCCGCGTCGGCGAACCCGAGGAGATCGGCGACGCCATCGCCACACTGGCGTCCGACGGCCTGCGCTGGATGACCGCCCAGCGCATCGAGGTCTCCGGCGGCGCCCTCCTGTGACCGACCGGGCGAGTCTGCCCCGGGCCACAGCAACCTCGCCGCTGACTTCGGCACACGGATGGAGTCCCTGCGTTTCATGCTGCGCGACCGCGACACCAAGTACACCGAGGCCTTCGACGCCGTCTTCCAGTCAGAGGATGTGGACGTGCTGCTCAGCGCGCCCCGGGCGCCGCGAATGAACGCCCACTGCGAGCGCGTGATCGGCACGATCCGCCGGGAAGCCCTGGACCACGTGCTGATCGTGAACGAGGCCCATGCGCGTCGCGTCCTCGGCCGGTACCAAGATCACTACAATGGGCACCGGCCTCACC
This sequence comes from Streptomyces prasinopilosus, assembly GCF_001419695.1. GTDB lineage: Bacteria > Actinomycetota > Actinomycetes > Streptomycetales > Streptomycetaceae > Streptomyces > Streptomyces prasinopilosus. The sequence continues at coordinate 8 of NZ_LIRG01000408.1, read as the reverse complement.
AGGCCCGG
>NZ_LIRG01000407.1 GCF_001419695.1 Streptomyces prasinopilosus | reverse complement strand
CAGGACGACTGGCCGCCCCCCGGCCGCTGACGAGCGGTCACGGGGGCGGCCAGTCGTCCTGGGCGCAGCAGGCGCACCGGCTCGCGGACGGGGAGGAGGCGCCGGTCGCGCCGTGGAAGCCACCGGTCGAGGACGTCTTCCAGGCCGCCGCCAGACGTCAGGCCTCGGCCCGCCCCGCGGGACTCGGCAGGCGGCTGACGGCGCGGCTGCTGGACACCGTCGTCCTCGGCGGCGTCACCGCCCTGGCCGCCGTACCGCTGGGCATCGCGGCGGCGGACCACGTCGACGGGAAGATCGACGCGGCCAGGCTGTCCGGCCGGACCGTCACGGTGTGGCTGCTCGACGGCACCACGTCGGTGTACCTGGGCATCGTCCTCGCCGTCCTCCTCCTCGGCGGTGTCCTCTACGAGGTGCTGCCCACCGCCAAGTGGGGCCGCACCCTGGGCAAGAAGCTGCTGGGCCTCGAGGTGCGGGACATCGAGGGGCACGACGTGCCCGGGTTCGGCGCGGCCCTGCGCCGCTGGCTGGTCTACAGCATCCCGGGAGTACTCGTCGTCGGTGTGGTGGGCGTCCTGTGGTGCCTGTTCGACAAGCCGTGGCGGCAGTGCTGGCACGACAAGGCCGCGCACACGTTCGTGGCGGGCTGACCCCGGCCGCAAGCACGGGGAACCGGGCGGGAACGGACGGGGAGTCACCCCTTCGGACCGGCTGCGCGGGCGGGCCGCGGCGCCGGTACTCCGGACGGCGGCTCGCCGGATGCGCGACCGGGGGGTTCGCGGTCGACTCGGGCCATGAGTACCGAACCGCCCCCCGGCTCCGGTCAGCAGCCGCCGGACGACGACCCGTTCAGGAAGCACCCCCCGTCCGGCGGCCGGCCCCCGCCGCAGCAAGGCGGCGGCCCGTACGGGAGCGGTGGCGGTGACCCCTACGGCAGCGGTGGCGGCGGTCCTCAGGGCGGTGGCACCGGCGGCCCGTACGGGGGAGGAGGCCCCTACGGAGGCGGCGATCCCTACGGAGGCGGCGGCCCCTACGGGGGCGGCGGCAGCCCGTACGGTCCCGGCGGCCCCGGCGACCCCCTCGCCGGGATGCCGCCCCTCGCCGACAGCGGCAGGCGCACCCTCGCCCGGATCATCGACATGGTCCTGGTGGGCTTCGTCGTCTGGCTGCTCACCTGGCCGTTCGGCGTGAGCGAGTACGACGTGAGCGGCGACCGGGTCGACGTGGGCAAGTCCTTCACCCAGTCCCTCGTCGCCGCGGTCCTCTACATCGCCTACGACACCGTCATGACCTCCCGCTCCGGGCAGACCCTCGGCAAGAAGTGGCTGAAGCTGCGGGTGGCCGACCTGTCCGACGGCTCGACGCCCTCCGTGCAGACGTCACTGACGCGCGCCGCCGTGCTGTGGATCCCGTTCGCGTTCTGCTGCGCCTGCGTGTGGACCGTGATCGCGGGCGGCTGGAGCTTCTTCGACAAGCCCTACAAGCAGGGCCTGCACGACAAGGCCGCCAAGACGGTCGTGGTCGGCACCGGGTGACACGGGACCGGCCGGCGGGCCCCGGGCGGGGGGCGTCCGCGGCCGGCCGCGGGCGTCAGGAGGCCGCCCGCTCCCGCACGGCCTCGCGGGCCGCCGGCACGCCCGCCGGCGAGGGGAGGGTCGCCCGGACCGGCTCCCGCGGCAGCGACCGCGGCACCGGGACGGGCCGGGACGTCGACCGGGGCGCCGCCACGGCCACCAGCAGCCCCAGGGCGAGCGCCACGACGACGACGAGCGCGATGCCCGCGCCCGAACTCGTCCCCGACACCAGCAGCAGGGCGAAGGCGGAGAAGACCACGGTGCACGCACCGTAGGCGAACTGAGCGACAGTCGGACGGGGCATGGCCATCGTGTCCTCGGGAGTCGGGGGGCTGTCGGCCTGGCGTTCCACCGGCGCAACGGTGTGCCGCCAAGCGACTCTAACCGCGAGGGTGCCCGAGCGGAACGCACGGTAAGCGTGACCTGACCGCCGGGCCTGGTGCACGGGGGGCGCACGGAGTCATCTCCCCGGCGAAACAGGCCCCGCGTGTCCGTAAACAGACCTTCGGTGTCCGTAAAAGGGACCCCGTCTCCGCATAATGCAGTTGATCTGTTCAAGTCAAGGTCTGTTTTTTCCGCTGAACCTCTAGTCAAATGTGGTCACTTGACTACACGCGTTGATCACGTGTGCGCGACCATCCGTCACCCGGACCCCACCTTCGCGCACGCGCACGCCAGAGGGGATCTCAAGTGACCAGTAGACCCTGGACGTTCAGAGCGGCCGCGACAGGCGTGGCACTCGCGGCGGTCACCGCCACCTGCTCTGCGTTCACCGTGGCCCAGGCCGACACGGCCGAAGGGGCCGACCGGCCTGCCGCCGTGGACCGGCAGGACCCGGCGGAGCACCAGCACGTCGAGCACGACCTCGAGGGCCCGCTCTCCAAGACGCGGGACGCCCAGCGCCAGGAAGCCCTTGAGCAGGTCATATCCGGCGAGTCCACGGTCAAGGACCGGGGTGGTTCGAAGGTCGTCGAACTCAAGGGCAGGGGCAAGGGCAAGAACGGCACCGGCAAGTACGTCGAGCTCGGCCGCGAGAAGACCGACAAGATCTTCACGATCCTGGTCGAGTTCGGCGACGAGATCGACAGCCGCTACGGCGGCACCCCCGGCCCGCTGCACAACCAGATCGCCGAGCCGGACCGCAGCGCGGACAACTCCACCGCCTGGCAGGCCGACTACGACCAGAAGCACTTCGAGGACCTGTACTTCGGCACCGGCAAGGGCGTCGAGTCGGTCAAGACGTACTTCGAGAAGCAGTCCTCGGGCCGCTACTCCGTCGAGGGCCAGGTCTCCGACTGGGTCAAGGTCCCCTACAACGAGGCCCGGTACGGCAACAACGCCTGCGGCGACAGCACCTGCTCGAGCGTGTGGAACGTCGTCAGCGACGGCCTGAACGCGTGGGTCGCCGACCAGAAGGCGGCGGGGGCGACCGACGCCGAGATCAAGGCGGACGTCGCGAAGTTCGACGAGTGGGACCGCTACGACTTCGACGGCGACGGCAACTTCAACGAGCCCGACGGCTACATCGACCACTTCCAGATCGTGCACGCCGGTGAGGACGAGTCCGCCGGCGGCGGCGCCCAGGGCGAGGACGCGATCTGGGCCCACCGCTGGTACGCCTTCGGCACCGACGCGGGCGCCACCGGCCCCGACCACAACAAGCTCGGCGGCGCGCCCGTCGGCGACACCGGCGTCTGGGTCGGCGACTACACCATCCAGCCGGAGAACGGCGGACTCGGCGTCTACGCCCACGAGTACGGCCACGACCTCGGCCTGCCGGACCACTACGACACCGCGGGCGGCGAGAACTCCACCGGCTTCTGGACCCTGATGTCCTCCGGCTCCTGGCTCGGCCGGGGCGAGGGGGAGATCGGCGACCTGCCCGGCGACATGACCGCCTGGGACAAGCTCCAGCTGGGCTGGCTGGACTACGACACGGCCAAGGCCGCGACGAAGTCCCGGCACAAGCTGGGCTACGCCGAGTACAACACCAAGGACAAGCAGGCCCTCGTGGTCGAACTGCCCGAGAAGGCGGTCACCACCGAGATCGTGCCCCCCGCCGAGGGGCGGACCCAGTGGTGGAGCGGCAGCGGCGACGACCTGCGCAACACGCTGACCCGTTCGGTGGACCTCACCGGCGCCTCCACGGCCGAGCTGACGCTCGACGGCTGGTACGAGATCGAGGCCAACTACGACTTCCTCTACGCCGAGGTCTCCACCGACGGCGGCGCCAACTGGACCGCCCTGGACGGCACGGTCGACGGCCGGCCGATCCCGCGCGACGGCAGCGACAAGCCGGCCCTGCACGGCACGGTCGACGGCTACAAGCCGCTGGCCTACCCGCTGGACGCCTACGCCGGCCGGAAGATCGACCTGCGCTTCCGCTACCAGACCGACGGCGGCCTGGCGATGAAGGGCTTCGCGGCCGACCGGATCTCGGTGACCGCGGACGGCACCGCGCTGTTCACGGACGACGCCGAGACCGCCGACGCCGCCTGGACGGCCAACGGCTTCTCCCGCATCGGCGCGTCGTTCACCAACGACTACGCGCAGTATTACATCGCCGAGAACCGCCAGTACGTGTCGTACGACAAGACCCTCGAGGTC
>NZ_LIRG01000406.1 GCF_001419695.1 Streptomyces prasinopilosus | reverse complement strand
GCCGCCCGCCTCGGCACCGACCCCGCCGGACTGCACCTCGACCACGTGGGCCTGAACCACCTCACCTGGGAGACCGCGGTGCGCCGGGGCGGCCCCGGCGGCGAGGACGTCCTGCCCGCGCTGCTGCGGGAGCACGGCGACGCGATCGCCGCCGACCTCCGGCTGCCCCGCGCCGTCCTGGACCGCCTCGGCGTGGTCCCCTCGTACTACCTGCGGTACTACTACGCGCACGACGAGGTCGTGCGGGAGATGCGCACCAAGCCGTCCCGGGCCGCCGAGGTGGCCGGCATGGAGCGCCGGCTGCTCGCCCTCTACGCCGACCCCGCCCTCGACGAGAAGCCGGCGCTGCTGGCCGAACGCGGCGGCGCCTACTACTCCGAGGCGGCCGTGGACCTGGCGGCGGCCCTGCTGCGCGGGGCCGGCAGCCCGTACCAGGTGGTGAACACGCGCAACGGCACCACGCTGCCGTTCCTCCCCGGGGACGCGGTGATCGAGGTGCAGGCGGCCGTGGGCACCGGGGGCGCGGACCCGCTGCCCGTGCCGCGCGTGGACCCCCTCTTCGCGGGCCTGATGGCGAACGTCACCGCCTACGAGGAACTGGCGCTCGACGCGGCCCTGCGCGGCGGCCGCGAGCGGGTCTTCCGCGCCCTGCTCGCCCACCCCCTGATCGGCCAGTACGCGTACGCCGAGCAGCTCACCGACCGCCTCCTCGCCCACAACCGGGAGCACCTGGCATGGGCCTGACCGCAGGTGTCCTCGCCGTCGACGCCGGCAACAGCAAGACGGACGTCGCCGTGGTCGCCCACGACGGCGAGGTCCTGGCCACCGCGCGGGGCGGCGGGTTCCGGCCGCCCGCCGACGGCGTGCCGGCGGCGGTGGACGCCCTCGCCGGGGCCGTCGCCGCCGCGCTGGGCGCCGCCGGCGCCTCCGGTGTCGCGCACGTCTCGGCCTGCCTGGCCAACGCGGACCTCCCCGTCGAGGAGGAACGGCTCACCGCGGCCCTGGCGGCACGCGGCTGGGGCGACACCGTGGAGGTCCGCAACGACACCTTCGCCGTGCTGCGCGCCGGGGTCGCCGAGCCGCGCGGGGTGGCCGTCGTGTGCGGGGCGGGCATCAACTGCGTCGGCATGCGCCCGGACGGCCGCACCGCCCGCTTCCCGGCGCTCGGCCGCGTCTCCGGTGACTGGGGCGGCGGCTGGGCGCTGGCGGAGGAGGCCCTGTGGCACGCGGCCCGCGCCGAGGACGGCCGCGGCCCCGCCACCGCCCTCGCCCACGCCCTCCCGGCGCACTTCGGCCTCCCGGACATGCCGGCCCTCATCGAGGCCCTGCACCTGGGGCACCTCGCGCCCCGGCGCCGTCACGAACTGGCGCGGGTGCTCTTCGCCACGGCCGACGCCGGGGACCCGGTCGCGGGTGCGGTCGTCGACCGCCAGGCCGACGAGGTGGTGTCGATGGCGGTCGTGGCGCTGACCCGCCTGGACCTGCTCGGCGAGGAGACGCCCGTCCTGCTGGGCGGCAGCGTCCTGGCCGCCCGGCACCCCCGGCTGGACGGCCGTGTCCGCGCCCTGCTCGCCGAGCGGGCCCCCAGGGCCGTCCCCCGGGTCGTCACCGCCGCCCCGGTCCTGGGCGCGGCCCTCCTGGGCCTGGACCGCCTGGCGGCCCCGCCCGCCGCCCGGGCCCGGCTGCGGGCCCACTACGAACGGGACTGAGACCGGGAGGGCCCCCGTGTCCGGTCCCACGGCGCACGCCCCGGCGCCCGGACCCTCCCGGTCTCAGTCCCG
>NZ_LIRG01000405.1 GCF_001419695.1 Streptomyces prasinopilosus | reverse complement strand
CACGCGCGCGCGTGCCGGTACTCACGGGGCCGGGTGGGACGTCCACTGGACATCGAGCGGGCGAAACGCGGGTCGTCCCGCTCGATCCGGGCCGCGAGATCGACGAGGCGCTTGTCGTCGGACTGGGGCACGTCTCCTCCTTCCCGAACGGTGACAGCACGGTGAGACGGCCGGCCGGCACCTCCGAAGCAACGCCTCCGGGCGTCGGTACCGTGGCAACCGACGCCGGGGCGGAAAAGTGGAACGCCGGCCCTCGAGAACCTCGACACTCCCCCCATCGGGCCGCTCCCGGGAGTTTGCCCGTGCGCCGAGGTCATCACCCGCCTGGTACGGGGCGATTCGACGGGACGGGTTCGCGTCCACCTCAAGGGTCGCCCGCCCAGGGGCCCCGCGGCCATCGGGGACGGCCCTCATCTTCGTGGGGGACCGTCCCGTACGCGGACCGGCCGGGCGTCGCACACCCACGGGAAAAATGGGGGTTGCCACGGATGGCGCCCCGCCGGAACAGCGCTCACGCTGGGGCACGGCGGCTCGCGCCCGCGCCCCCGGTAGCGCGGGCCGCCGAAAGCTCCGCGACACGGGAGCCTACGACGGCAAAGCCGCCGGGGACAGTCCCCTGCCCGGCAGCGCCTCGTGGGGGCTCTCCGCCGGGCGTCCCGGAGGACGGGCCCGGCACCCGGGGAGGCGGGTTCCGCGGGGCGGGCCCGGCAGGACGGGTCCCGGGAGGGCAGGACCCGGGAGGCAGGACCCGGTGCGGGGAGCCGGTGTGGGGAGCCGGTTCACGGCGGTCTCGGGGAAAGACCGGGGTGGCGGCGGGGCGGCACCGCGGCGGTGCCGGGGCATAAGAGCAACAGCAGGACGGCCGTACGACGACGGACGGCCCCGGGAGCGGCACGGTGAGGAGGTGGTACCGGGTGCCACTGTTCTGGCGGATCTTCTCGCTGAACGCGGTCGTGCTGATCGTGGCCACCGTCCTGCTGCTCGGACCGGTCACCGTCTCCACCCCGGTCCTGCTCACCGAGGCCTTCGTGCTCACCGTGGGACTGGCCGCGATGCTCGGCGCCAACGCCCTGCTGCTGCGGGTCGGCCTCGCCCCGCTGCAGCGGGTCACCC
>NZ_LIRG01000404.1 GCF_001419695.1 Streptomyces prasinopilosus | reverse complement strand
CCCCCTGAGCCCCGCACCGGCGTGGCCGCCCTCTCCCTCCCGTACCGGATCGCCGCCGCCGTGGCGCTCGCGGCCGTCGCCGTCGTCGTCTGCGCCCACCTGGGCATGACGTTCCTCCACGTCGCGCCCGCGAACACGGTCTCCAAGAAGCACGCCGGGACGATCGAGGACTGGATCTACCCCGAGTTCGAGCAGAACTGGAAGCTGTTCGCGCCGAACCCCCTGCAGCAGAACATCTCCGTGCAGGTCCGTGCCGAGGTCCTGACGCCGGACGGGGGAGCGCGGACCACCGGTTGGTACGACCTGTCCGCCGAGGACGGCCGGGCCATCGACGGCAACCCCCTGCCCAGCCACACCCAGCAGAACGAGCTGCGCCGCGCCTGGGACTTCTTCGTCGCCACGCACGACGGCGAGGACCGGCCGGTGGGGATGCGCGGCACGCTGGCCGAGACGTACCTGCGCCGGATCATGGTGATGCGTCTCGACCGGTCGGACGCGGCCGGGCCGGGCGGCGTCGTCGACCGGATCCAGGTCCGCTCCCGCACGGCCGACGTGCCGCCGCCGGAGTGGAGCGGGGAGGAGGTCTCCACGAAGCCGGTGTACCGCACGCTGCCCTGGTGGCCGGTGCCGCGGGACGAGGCCCGGGGAGGCATCGGGTGAACGGCCTCCTGCTCAAGGTCTCCGGCGCCGTCGCGCGGGTCACCGACTCCGCCCTCGGTCCCCATCAGACCGCGGTGATCCGGATCGGCTTCAGCGCGACCTGGCTGCTGTTCCTGCTGCGCGAGTTCCCCCACCGCCAGGAGCTGTACGGGCCCGACGGCCCGTGGGACTGGGACCTCGCCGATCAGCTCGTCGGGTCCAACGGCGCCTTCACGGCGCTGCTCTGGTCGGACGGCCAGGCCTGGTTCGAGGCCCTCTACCTGCTCTCGGTGGTGTGGAGCGTCCTGCTGCTGCTGGGCTGGCGCACCCGCACCATGTCGGTGCTGTTCATGGTGGGCGTGCTGTCGTTGCAGAACCGCAGCGTCTTCATGGGCGACGGCGGCGACAACGTCCTGCATCTGATGTCGGTCTACCTCGTGTTCACGCGCTGCGGCCAGGTGTGGTCCCTGGACGCGAGGCGCGCCCGGCGCGCGGACGGGGCGCGGGCGCGCGGGGAGCTGCCGCGGGACCGGACGGGCCCCGCCCTGTGGGGGGTGCTGGGCCTCCTGCTGCTCCTGGCGACCCTGGCCGGCCGGATGGACGGCGACCGGTTCGTCCCGGCGCTGCTGTGGACCGTCTGGCTGGCGCAGGCGCTGTGGTGGCTGGTGGGACGCTGCGCGAGGACCCCGCAGCCGCGCGGCCTGCTGGACGTCGTCGCCCACATCGTGCACAACGGCGCCCTGCTGGTGATCATGGCCGAGGCCTGTCTGATCTACGCCACGGCCGGCTGGTACAAGGTCCAGGGCTCCCGCTGGCAGGACGGCACCGCGGTGCACTACCCGCTGCACCTGGAGTACTTCTCCCCCTGGCCGGCCCTCGGCGACCTGCTGACCGCCAGCGGCACCCTGGTGATGCTGGTGACCTACGGGACGGTCGCCGTCCAGGTCGCCTTCCCGTTCACCCTGTTCAACCGGCGGGTCAAGAACGTGCTCCTGACACTCATGATCATCGAGCACGCGGTGATCGCCGTCGTCCTGGGGCTGCCCTTCTTCTCCCTGGCGATGATCGCGGCCGACGCGGTCTTCCTGCCGACGTCGTTCCTGCGCCGCCTGGGCGGCGCCTTCGGGCGCGCCGGTGCGGGAGTGCGCACCCGGACGCTCCGCGTCCTGCCGTCCCGCACGCGCGCGGAGGGTGCGCCGGTGCCCGCCCCCAGGACCGGGAGCCCGGGAGAGCCGGTGGACCACGCGGCTCGGCCGGGTCACGTGAATGGCCCGGACCACGCGGACCGGCCGGGTCACGCGGACCGCCGGGACCGCGAGGGCCGGGAGGACCGCGGGGACCGGGAGCGCAGGGAGGACCGCGGGGACCGGGAGCGCAGGGAGGATCTGGAGGACCGGGAGGAGCCGGGTGGTAGGGGGCCGGCCGTGCCCGCGCCCGGGAAGGCACCCGGCACGCGCCCGTAGGCTGCACGTCATGGCCGCCCCCGACCGCGACACAGCTCCCGACCGCGACACCGCTCCCGACCGCGACGCCGCCCCCGACGGCACCGTCCCCGTGGCACCCAGGCCCCCCGACCGGGACGCCGCCCCCGTGACCCGCTGGCACCGGCACAGCGGCGGCGCGGTTCTGCTCGACGGCTTCCACGCCCTCAAGCACGCCGTGCGCTTCGGGGCCGAGGTCGAGGTGGCGGTGACCGCGGACCGGGCCGCCGCGCTCGCCCTCGCGGACGAGCTGGCCCCGGACGTCCGGGAGGCCCTGGCGGCGCTGCTGGCCGAGGTGCCGTACGCGACGTACGCCTCGCTCGTCCCGCGCCCGCACCCCACCGCCGTCGCCGCCCTCGCCGTACGGCCCTCCCGCGCGGCCAACCTGGCCCGGCTGGCGCGCACCCCGCGCACCGCGCCCGTGGTGGTCCTGGACCAGCCGCGCAACCTGGGCAACGCGGGCGCCGTGATCCGGCTGGCCGCCGGTTTCGGGGCGACCGGGGTCGTCACCACCGGCACCCTCGACCCCTGGCACCCCACGGTGGTGCGCGGCGGGGCCGGGCTGCACTTCGCGACCGCCGTGGAACGGCTGTCCGTCGGCGAACTCCCCGCCGGCCCGGTGTTCGCGCTCGATCCGGAGGGCGAGGACATCCGCGCGCTGGAACTGCCGGACGACGCGCTGCTCGCCTTCGGCTCGGAGCGCAGCGGGCTCTCGTCCGAACTGCGCGCGCGGGCCGACCACCTGGTGGCGCTGCCGATGCGTCCCCAGGTCTCCAGCTACAACCTCGCGACCAGTGTGGCCATGACGCTGTACCACTGGAGCACCACCGGGGGCGCCCCCGCCTGAGCGCCCCCCGCGCGGGCCGTTCCTACGCCTCCCGGCGCACCTCGACCACCCGGAAGCGGTTGGCCACGAACGCGGCGTCGGTGAGGGCCGCGTTGGCCGCCGGGTTGCCGCCGGAGCCGTGGAAGTCGGAGAAGGCGGCCGTCTGGTTGACGTACACCCCGCCGGTGAGGTTGAGGGAGAGCTGGGCGGCCTCCTCCAGGCAGACCTCCCGCACCTCCTCCTCGAACTCCGGGGAGGTCGTGTACGCGCCGACGGTCATCGCGCCCTTCTCCCGGACGGTGCGCCGCAGCAGGTCCGCCGCGTCCGAGGCGGAGTCGACGGCGACGGCGAAGGAGACCGGGCCGAAGCACTCGCTCATGCAGGCGGCCTCGTCGTCCGGCTTCGCACCGTCCAGCTTCACGATCACCGGGGTACGGACCACCGCGTCCGGGAATTCCGGGTGGGTGATCCGGCGGGAGGCGAGGGCGACCTCGCCGAGGTCGGCGGCGGCCTCCAGGCGGTCCTTGACGCCGGGGTTGACGAGCGCGCCGAGCAGGCCGACCGCGCGCGTGTCGTCGCCGAGCAGGCCGTCGACCGCCCCCGCCAGGTCGGCGACGACCTCGTCGAAGGACTTGTGGCCCTGGTCGGTGGTGACGCCGTCGCGGGGGATCAGCAGGTTCTGCGGGGCGGTGCACATCTGGCCGCTGTAGAGCGACAGGGAGAACGCCAGGTTGGCCAGCATCCCCCGGTAGTCGCCGACCGATTCCACGATCACCGTGTTGACGCCGGCCTTCTCCGTGTACACCTGTGCCTGGCGGGCGTTGGCCTCCAGCCAGTCGCCGAACTCCGTGGAGCCGGTGTAGTCGACGATCCGGATCTCCGGACGGGTGGCCAGGGTCCCGGCGATGCCCTCGCCGGGCCTCTCGGCGGCCAGCGCCACCAGGTTCGGGTCGAAGCCGGCCTCGGTGAGCACCCGGCGCGCGACCTGCACGGTGAGTGCGAGCGGCAGCACCGCGCGGGGGTGCGGCTTGACCAGGACCGCGTTGCCGGTGGCGAGGGAGGCGAACAGGCCCGGGTAGCCGTTCCACGTCGGGAAGGTGTTGCAGCCGACGACCAGGCCGATGCCGCGCGGGACCGGGGTGAACCGCTTGGTCAGCGCCAGCGGCTCGCGCTTGCCCTGCGGCTTGGTCCACTCCGCGGTGCCGGGGGTGCGCGTCTGTTCGGCGTACGCGTACGCCACCGCCTCCAGGCCGCGGTCCTGCGCGTGCGGGCCGCCGGCCTGGAACGCCATCATGAACGCCTGGCCGGAGGTGTGCATGACCGCGTGGGCGAACTCGAGCGTCCGGTCGCCGATCCGCTTGAGGGTCTCCAGGCAGACCAGCGCGCGGATCTCGGCGCCCGCGTCGCGCCAGGCGCGCATCCCGGCCTTCATGGCGGGCAGCAGCACGTCGGGGTCCGCGTGCGGGTAGCTCACGCCCAGCTCGACGCCGTACGGGGAGGTCTCGCCGTCCACCCAGCCGTCCGTGCCCGGCTGGCCGAGGTCGAGGCGGGTGCCGAGCAGCGCGTCGAAGGCGGCCTTGCCCGCGGCGAGGTCCAGGCTGCCGTTCTCCCCGTAGGCCTTGGGGTGCTCGGGGTGGGGGGACCAGTACGCGCGCGTGCGGATCGCTTCCAGGGCCCGGTCCAGGGTGGGCCGGTGCTGGGCGGTCAGCTGCTGCGCGGTGAGTTCGGCGGCCATCGGGGACCAACTCCTCGTCGAGTTCGGGAACCGGGCAAAGCCTGGGGCGGGATGCGGGATGCGGGATGCGGGACACCGGGATCCGGCGGTGCCGGACGGCGGGGCCGCGGAGGCGCCGGAGGGGAGGACGTCGGGGGCAGGGGATGTCGGAAGTCGGGCGCTCGGAGTTAGAGTAACCGAACGATCGGTCGGGACAAGGGGGTCCGCCGCATCTGTGGACAAGCCAGTGCGGGAGGATCGCGCACATGACAGCACTCGCCCTCAGCAGTCCCGTGGCCGTCGTCGGCACCGGCACCATGGGCCAGGGCATCGCCCAGGTCGCCCTGGTCGCGGGCCTTCCCGTGCGGTTGTACGACGCCGTCCCCGGCCGGGCCCGGGAAGCGGCCGGGACGATCGCGGCCCGGCTCGACCGGCTCGTGGCGAAGGAGCGGCTCACCGCCGCCGACCGGGACGCGGCCCGCGCCCGCCTGCTGCCCGCCGACGACCTCGCCGCACTCGCCGACTGCGCCCTGGTCGTCGAGGCCGTCCTGGAGCGCCTGGACGTCAAGCAGGAGCTGTTTTGCGCGCTGGAGGACGTCGTCTCCGACGACTGCCTGCTCGCCACCAACACGTCCTCCCTGTCGGTCACCGCCATCGGCGGTGCCCTGCGCGTTCCCGAGCGCTTCGTGGGCCTGCACTTCTTCAACCCGGCACCGCTGCTGCCGCTCGTCGAGGTCGTCTCCGGCTTCGCCACCGACGTCACCTGCGCCACCCGCGCGTACGAGACGGCCCGCGCCTGGGGCAAGACGCCGGTCGCCTGCGCCGACACCCCCGGCTTCATCGTCAACCGCATCGCCCGGCCCTTCTACGCCGAGGCCTTCGCGGTGTACGAGTCCCAGGGGGCCGACCCGGCCACCGTCGACGCGGTGCTGCGCGAGTGCGGCGGCTTCCGCATGGGCGCCTTCGAGCTGACCGACCTCATCGGGCAGGACGTCAACGAGTCCGTCACCCAATCGGTGTGGCGGTCCTTCTTCCGGGACGTGCGCTTCACGCCGTCCCTGGCCCAGCGCCGGCTGGTCGAGTCCGGCCGCCTCGGCCGCAAGAGCGGCCGGGGCTGGTACGACTACCGGGACGGCGCCGAGCGCCCCGAGCCGCACACCGCGGGGCGGGCCGACCCGCCCGCGTACGTGGTCGCCGAAGGGGACCTGGGGCCCGCCTCGGACCTGCTCGACCTGATCCGCGAGGCCGGGATCGAGGTCCGCGCGGAGGACGAGGACCACGGCACCCGCCTGGTGCTGCCCGGCGGCGGCCAGCTGGCGCTCGCCGACGGCCAGACCTCCGTGGAGTACCGCGACGTCGTCTACTTCGACCTCTCGCCGGACTACCGCGCGGCCACCCGCGTCGCCCTGTCCCACTCCCAGGACACCCCGACGCGGACCGTCGCCGAGGCCACCGGACTGTTCCAGGCGCTCGGGAAGAAGGTCAGCGTCATCGGGGACGTCCCCGGCATGATCGTCGCGCGCACGGTGGCGCGGATCATCGACCTGGCGTACGACGCCGTCGCCAAGGGGGTGGCCACCGAGCAGGACGTCGACACCGCGATGCGCCTGGGCGTCAACTACCCCCTCGGACCCTTCGAGTGGAACCGCCGCCTCGGCCGCGGCTGGGCCGGCTCCCTCCTCGACGACCTGCACGAGCGCGACCGGTCCGGCCGCTACGCGCCGTCCCTCGCGCTCTACCGGCACGCGTGCGCCACCGAGAAGCGGGAGGACACCCCGTGACCACCGCCAGGCGCGACACGTACACCCCGGAGTCCCTGCTCTCCGTCGCCGTCCGGGTGTTCAACGAGCGCGGCTACGACGGCACCTCCATGGAGCACCTCTCCAGGGCCGCAGGCATCTCCAAGTCGTCGATATACCACCACGTGGCGGGCAAGGAGGAGCTGCTGCGGCGCGCGGTGAGCCGGGCGCTGGACGGGCTCTTCGGCATCCTCGACGAGGAGCACGCGCGCACGGGGCGCGCCGCCGAGCGCCTGGAGCACGTCGTGCGGCGCATGGTCGAGGTCCTGATCGCGGAACTGCCGTACGTGACGCTGCTGCTGCGCGTGCGCGGCAACACGGACACCGAGCGGTGGGCGCTGGAGCGGCGGCGCGAGTTCGACCACCGGGTGGCGGAGCTGCTGAAGGCCGCGGCGGCGGACGGGGACGTGCGCGGCGACATCGAGGTGCGCCTGGTGACCCGGCTGGTCTTCGGGATGATCAACTCGATCGTCGAGTGGTACCGGCCGGACGGGCGCGGCATGAGCGAGCGCGAGGTCACGGACGCGGTGGTCCAGCTGGCCTTCGGCGGGCTGCGCAAGGCGTCCTGACCCCGCCCGGGAACGGCCCCGGACGGCCCTTCGCCGGGACGGCTCCGAGGGGGCCGCCGGAGGTGTCCGGGAGCCGTCCCGGGCCCGTCCGGCGGTTCACCCCTGCGGTTCCAGGTCCTCCTCCTCGAACACCAGCAGGGTGCGCGTGCTGAGCACCTCGGGGATCGCCTGGAGGCGGGTCAGCACCAGCTCGCGCAACGCGCGGTTGTCCGGGGTGTGCACCAGGAGCAGCACGTCGAAGTCACCGCCCACCAGGGCGATGTGGGAGGCGCCGGGGAGCTGCCGGAGCTGCTCGCGGACCGTGCGCCAGGTGTTCTGGACGATCTTCAGGGTGATGTACGCCGAGGTGCTGTGGCCGGCCCGTTCGTGGTCGACGCGGGCGCCGAACCCGCGGATGACGCCGTCCTCCACGAGCCGGTTGATCCGGGCGTAGGCGTTCGCGCGCGAGACGTGGACCCGGTCGGCGACCGACCGCACGGACGCGCGGCCGTCCGCCTGGAGCATGCGCAGGATGTCCTGGTCTATGGCGTCCAGGCGGCGCGCGGGCGGCAGCGGCCCGATCCCCTCCGGATTCCCGGCCATTTGTTCAGACGACACCCGGTCCCGCCTCTCCGCCATGGACTTAATGCGTCCATCACAGGCTGTGGACAACCGTTTGTCCACAGCCTGGTGCCACCCGTAGCCAAAATGCATCGGCGACCGAACAATCGGTTGGTGAGGCGCGTCACAGACGCCGCGCCTCCCGGGCCCTGTCGGCCCTTCCGGCGGACGACGGGAGTCCGACGACAGGACCCATCCGCTCCCACGAGGAGGTGCCGTCATGACGGTCATGGAGCAGCGGGGCGCTTACCGGCCGACCCCGCCGCCCGCCTGGCAGCCCCGTACCGACCCCGCGCCGCTGCTGCCCGACGCGGAGCCGTACCGGGTGCTCGGCACCGAGCGCGCCGACGCGGCCGATCCGGAGCTGCTGCGCCGGCTGCACGCGGAGCTGGTGAAGGGCCGCCGCTACAACGCGCAGGCCACCGCGCTCACCAAGCAGGGCCGTCTCGCGGTCTACCCCTCCAGCACGGGGCAGGAGGCCTGCGAGATCGCCGCCGCGCTGGTCCTCGAGGAGCGGGACTGGCTCTTCCCGAGCTACCGCGACACGCTCGCCGTCGTCGCCCGCGGGGTGGACCCCGTCGAGACCCTCACCCTCCTGCGGGGCGACTGGCACACCGGGTACGACCCCCACGAGCACCGGGTCGCGCCGCTGAGCACGCCCCTCGCCACCCAGCTGCCGCACGCCGTCGGGCTCGCGCACGCCGCCCGCCTCAAGGGGGACGACGTGGTCGCGCTGGCCATGGTCGGTGACGGCGGGACCAGTGAGGGCGACTTCCACGAGGCGCTGAACTTCGCCGCCGTGTGGCGGGCACCGGTCGTCTTCCTCGTCCAGAACAACGGCTTCGCGATCTCCGTCCCGCTCGCCAAGCAGACCGCGGCCCCGTCGCTGGCCCACAAGGCCGTCGGCTACGGGATGCCCGGCCGCCTGGTCGACGGCAACGACGCGGCTGCGATGCACGAGGTCCTGGCCGACGCCGTGCGCCACGCGCGCGCCGGTGGCGGCCCGACCCTGGTCGAGGCGATCACCTACCGGGTGGAGGCCCACACCAACGCCGACGACGCGACCCGCTACCGGGGCGACGCCGAGGTGGAGACCTGGAAGGGGCACGACCCCGTCGTGCTCCTCGAACGGGAGCTGACCCGGCGCGGTCTGCTCGACGACGACCGTGCCGCCGCCGTCCGCCGGGACGCCGAGGCCATGGCCGCCGACCTGCGGGCGCGCATGAACCGGGACCCGGTGCTCGACCCCATGGACCTGTTCGACCACGTCTACGCCGAGCCCACCCCCCAGCTGCTGGAGCAGCGGGAGCAGTTGCGCGCCGAACTGGCGGCCGAAGCGGAGAGCGAGGCCGGGCCCGGGACCGGCTCCGGAGCGGGAGGGACGCAGCGATGACCACCGTCGCCGCCAAACCGGCCACCATGGCGCAGGCGCTCACCCGCGCGCTGCGCGACGCGATGGCGGAGGACCCGTCCGTGCACGTCATGGGTGAGGACGTGGGCACCCTCGGCGGGGTCTTCCGCATCACCGACGGCCTCGCCGCGGAGTTCGGTGAGGACCGCTGCACGGACACCCCGCTGGCCGAGGCGGGCATCCTCGGGACGGCCGTCGGCATGGCGATGTACGGACTGCGGCCGGTCGTGGAGATGCAGTTCGACGCGTTCGCCTACCCGGCGTTCGAGCAGCTGGTGTCGCACGTCGCGCGGATGCGCAACCGCACGCGCGGCCGGATGCCCCTGCCGCTCACCCTGCGCATCCCCTACGGCGGCGGCATCGGCGGGGTCGAGCACCACAGCGACTCCTCCGAGGCGTACTACATGGCGACCCCGGGGCTCCACGTCGTCACGCCCGCGACCGTCCCGGACGCCTACGGGCTGCTGCGCGCCGCCATCGCCTCCGACGACCCGGTCGTCCTCCTCGAGCCCAAGCGCCTGTACTGGTCGAAGGACTCCTGGGACCCGGAGCGGCCGACGGCCGTGGAACCCCTGGGCCGTGCGGTGGTGCGGCGTTCCGGGCGGAGCGCCACGCTCATCACGTACGGGCCGTCCGTTCCCGTCTGCATGGAGGCGGCCGAGGCGGCCCGTGCCGAGGGGTGGGACCTGGAGGTCGTCGATCTGCGTTCGCTGGTGCCGTTCGACGACGAGACGGTGTGCGCCTCGGTGCGGCGGACGGGACGCGCGGTCGTCGTCCACGAGTCGGGCGGCTTCGGCGGTCCCGGCGGTGAGATCGCGGCCCGGGTCACGGAGCGCTGCTTCCACCATCTGGAGGCACCGGTGCTGCGTGTGGCAGGGTTCGACCTTCCGTATCCGCCGCCGATGCTGGAGCGTCACCACCTGCCCGGCGTCGACCGGATCCTGGATGCCGTGGGGCGTCTGCAGTGGGAGGCCGAAAGCTGATGGCACAGGTGCTGGAGTTCAAGCTCCCCGACCTCGGTGAGGGGCTCACCGGGGCGGAGATCGTGCGCTGGCTCGTCGAGGTCGGCGAGGTGGTCGCCGTCGACCAGCCGGTCGTCGAGGTGGAGACGGCCAAGGCGATGGTGGACGTGCCCTGCCCCTACGGGGGCGTGGTCACCGCCCGCTTCGGCGAGGAGGGGGCCGAGGTGCCGGTGGGCGCCCCGCTGATCACGGTCGCGGTGGACGGCCCGGCCGACGGGGACGGCCCTGCGGAGGGGGAGCGGCGTTCCGCGGCCGACGGCTCGCGTGCGGAGGACGCGCCCGCGCGGGACCCCCGCGCGGAGGGTTCCGGCAACGTGCTGGTCGGTTACGGCACCTCGGCGGCGCCGGCCCGGCGTCGCCGGGTCCGGCCGGGGCAGCCGGTGCCGGGCGCGCCGGCGACGCCCCCCGTACCCGTCCCGCCCGCGGCGAACGGCCGGCCCGCCGCCTCCGCCGGCCGGGCGTCCGCCGCCCCGGGCCGT
>NZ_LIRG01000403.1:162-12643 GCF_001419695.1 Streptomyces prasinopilosus | reverse complement strand
GGCGTCGCCGGCGACGCCTTCGAGCGCGCCCAGGCGCTGATCGAGGCGGGTGCCGACTTCATCGTCGTCGACACCGCGCACGGCCACTCCCGCCTCGTCGGCGACATGGTCGCCAAGATCAAGTCGAACTCCGCCGGCGTCGACGTCATCGGCGGCAACGTCGCCACGCGCGACGGCGCGAAGGCCCTGGTCGACGCGGGCTGCGACGGCATCAAGGTCGGCGTCGGCCCCGGTTCCATCTGCACCACGCGCGTCGTGGCCGGTGTGGGAGTGCCGCAGGTCACCGCGATCTACGAGGCCGCGCTCGCCGCCAAGGAGGCGGGCGTCCCGGTCATCGGCGACGGCGGCCTGCAGTACTCCGGCGACATCGCCAAGGCCCTGGTCGCGGGCGCCGACACGGTGATGCTGGGCTCGCTGCTCGCGGGCTGCGAGGAGTCCCCGGGCGAGCTGCTGTTCATCAACGGCAAGCAGTTCAAGTCGTACCGCGGCATGGGGTCGCTCGGCGCGATGCAGACCCGCGGCGACCGCAGGTCGTTCTCCAAGGACCGTTACTTCCAGGAGGGCGTCGCCTCCGACGAGCAGCTCGTCCCCGAGGGCATCGAGGGCCAGGTCCCCTACCGCGGCCCGCTCTCCTCCGTGGTCCACCAGCTGGTCGGAGGCCTGCGCCAGTCGATGTTCTACGTCGGCGGCCGGACCGTGCCCGACCTGCAGGAGAACGGCCGCTTCGTGCGGATCACCTCCGCGGGACTCAAGGAGAGCCACCCGCACGACATCCAGATGACCGTGGAAGCACCCAACTACAGCAACAAGCGCTGACAGCCCGGCGGCCCGCGCCCGCGCGAGACGGCCGGGCCCCCGCGACGACGGCCCCACGCGCCCCGCACACGGGGAGTACAGGCCGTACCAGGGGGCGCACGACCGCGTGACAGTCGTCCGAGGGCGGCCCGGGAAAGGTCCGGGGCCGCCCTCGCCGTCCGTCCGGGGCGAGGCACGGCGGAACCGTCGGGGATACTGGAAGGCGCTGCAACGCATCAGGGAAAGGCCACAGACGTGACTGAGATCGAGATCGGGCGCGGCAAGCGCGGGCGCAGGGCGTACGCCTTCGACGACATCGCCGTCGTCCCCAGCCGCCGTACGCGGGACCCGAAGGAGGTCTCGATCGCCTGGCAGATCGACGCCTACCGCTTCGAGCTGCCCTTCCTGGCCGCCCCCATGGACTCGGTCGTCTCCCCGGCCACGGCGATCCGCATCGGTGAGCTCGGCGGCCTCGGCGTGCTGAACCTCGAGGGACTGTGGACGCGGTACGAGGACCCGCAGCCGCTGCTCGACGAGATCGCCGAGCTGGACACCGAGACGGCCACGCGCCGCTTCCAGGAGATCTACGCCGCTCCCATCAAGGAGGAGCTGATCGGGCAGCGCATCAAGGAGGTGCGCGACTCGGGCGTGGTCACCGCGGCCGCGCTCTCCCCGCAGCGCACCGCGCAGTTCTCCAAGGCCGTCGTCGACGCCGGTGTGGACATCTTCGTGATCCGCGGTACGACCGTCTCCGCGGAGCACGTCTCCGGCTCGCACGAGCCGCTCAACCTGAAGCAGTTCATCTACGAACTCGACGTCCCGGTGATCGTCGGCGGCTGCGCCACCTACACCGCGGCCCTGCACCTGATGCGTACCGGTGCGGCCGGTGTCCTGGTGGGCTTCGGCGGCGGCGCCGCGCACACCACCCGCAACGTGCTCGGCATCCAGGTGCCCATGGCCACCGCGGTCGCGGACGTGGCCGCCGCCCGCCGCGACTACATGGACGAGTCCGGCGGCCGGTACGTGCACGTGATCGCGGACGGTGGCGTGGGCTGGTCGGGCGACCTGCCCAAGGCGATCGCCTGCGGCGCCGACGCGGTGATGATGGGCTCCCCGCTCGCGCGTGCCACCGACGGTCCGGGCAAGGGCAACCACTGGGGCATGGAGGCGGTGAACGAGGAGCTGCCGCGCGGCAAGAAGGTCGACCTCGGCACCGTCGGCACCCTCGAGGAGATCCTCACCGGTCCGTCGCACACGCCCGACGGCTCGATGAACCTGTTCGGCGCCCTGCGCCGCGCCATGGCCACCACCGGCTACAGCGAGCTGAAGGAGTTCCAGCGCGTCGAGGTGACGGTGGCGGACTCGCAGCACCGGCGGTGACGTGACACCGCGCTCGCCCGGAGCGTGACGCCCTCGACACATGACGGTGGGGGCGCGTGAGGTGGCAGAGGGGCGCGCGGTCGCCTTCGGCGTGAACACCGGGAGACGGGCCGATGCGGAGCGGTAGCGTCCGTGTCCGGCGGCTCGCCCCTCCGGGTCGCCCCCTTCCGAGGAACACGTTCCGGCCCCCGCCCTTCGGGGCCCGGCCCGATTCCGAACGGACCGCCTCACCGGGCTGACGGGCGGCCTCGCGGAAGGGGGCGTGCCCACGGGCCGCACCGCAAGCCCACCCGCTGGGACGGGATCCGTCCGTGGACGGTGAAGTGCCGCAGGAGGTGGGTTCTGCGGATTTTCGGATGGTGAGCGGCCACCCCTACGGGAACCAGGGGCGGACACTCCGTGAACCGTCCGGGAGCCTGCCGCAGTACCCGCTGCGGTGGGCTCCGCCTGTCTCTCAAGGTACCCGCGGGGGACGCCGCCCACCGCCACCCCCTGGAGCGCGGTGAGCCGTGGGCGCCCCCTTCTCACAGCCGGTGCGCCGCCCCCGTCGGTGTGGCCCCGCGGGTGTCCAGCAGCAGCTGGGCCTTCACGGACAGGCCCTGGAGGTCGTAGGTGCGGTGCTGCTGGAGCAGGATCGTCAGGTCGGCGTCGGCCGCGGCCTCGTACAGGGAGTCCGCGCGGGGGAGGGGGCGGTCGAGCACGCTCCAGGACGGGACGTGCGGGTCGTGGTAGCTGACCGAGGCCCCCAGCTCCATCAGCCGCATCGCGATCTCCCGTGCGGGGCTGCCCTGCTGGTCGGCGAGGTCGGCCTTGTAGGTGACGCCGAGGAGCAGCACGCGTGCGCCGCGGGCCGACTTGCCGTGCTCGTTGAGGAGCGCCGCGGCGCGCTGGACGACGTAGTGGGGCATGCGGCCGTTGACCTGCTGGGCGAGTTCCGCCATCCGCAGGGTGCGGCCGGTGTGGGCGGTCAGGTCCTGGGCGACGGAGTGGCCGCCGACACCGGGGCCGGGCCGGAAGGAGTGGAAGCCGAAGGGCTTGGTCTCCGCGCAGCGGATGACGTCCCACAGGTCGATGCCCAGATCGTGGCAGAGCACGGCCATCTCGTTGACGAGGGCGGTGTTGACGTGGCGGAAGTTGGTCTCCAGCAGCTGCACGGTCTCCGCTTCCCGCGGGCCGCGCGCGCGGACGACCTTGTCGCTGAGCCTGCCGTAGAACGCGGCGGCCGACTCGGTGCAGGCCGGGGTGAGCCCGCCGATGACCTTCGGCGTGTTGGCGGGGGTGAAGTCGCGGTTGCCGGGGTCGACGCGGCTGGGGGAGTAGGCGAGGTGGAAGTCACGGCCCGCGCGGAGGCCGGATCCGGATTCCAGCAGGGGGCGGAGGAACTCCTCGGTCGTGCCGGGGGGCACCGGGGACTCGAGGATCACGGTGGTGTGCGGGCGCAGCCGGGCCGCCAGGGTGCGGGCTGCCGCTTCCACCTGGCCGAGATCCGGTCCGCCTTCCGCGCCGGGCGGGACCGGCGCGCAGACGACCGCGGTACGCACCCGGCCGAGCTCGGCGGGGCCGGTGATCGCGCGGAACCCCTGGGCGGCCATGCGGCGCAGCTCGGCGGGGCTGAGGGAGGAGGCTTCCGGGCCGGTCCGGTAGCCGATGGTGGGGATGCCGGCGGCGACGGCGGCCTGGGCCAGGGGGAGACCGTAGGGGCCGAGTCCGATGACGGCGAGATCTGCGGGCATGGCGTGGGCCGTCCTTCCCAGTAACCGAAGCGGGACAGGTGTGCAAGCCCTGTGGACAGAACGGGCGAGCGCAATGTCAGACTAGGAGTAAATATGACCGATTTGCTGTATTGATCGGCCGAGTTTCGCCGAGTCGGGGCAAGAGATGCCCCTCCGGACCGCGGCGAGAGCTGTCCGCGGACCGGGGCGGGAGCCGTGCACGGGCCGGGGCGTGTGGTGGCTGAAGTGGGACATCCCGGCGAGAATTTGGGCATGAGGGGGGGGACCGGGCTTCGCCCGACGGGTGCGGCCGATGCGACCGACGAGCGGGAGGCAGCGGTGAGGACAGCGACACTGGGACCGGCGGAGCGCGCCGAGTCACTCGCATCCATGGCGGAGCGCGAACTGGACGTGCTGGTGGTGGGCGGCGGTGTGGTCGGTGCGGGCACCGCGCTGGACGCCGTGACGCGCGGCCTGTCCACGGGGCTGGTCGAGGCGCGCGACTGGGCGTCGGGCACGTCCAGCCGGTCCAGCAAACTGATCCACGGCGGTCTGCGCTACCTGGAGATGCTCGACTTCGCCCTGGTGCGGGAGGCGCTGAAGGAACGCGGTCTGCTGCTGGAGAAGCTCGCCCCGCACCTGGTGAAACCGGTCCCGTTCCTCTACCCGCTGCAGCACAAGGGCTGGGAACGCCTGTACGCCGGCGCGGGCGTCGCCCTCTACGACGCCATGTCGATGGCCCCCGGACACGGACGGGGACTGCCCGTGCACCGGCACCTGAGCCGCCGTCACGCGCTGCGCGTGGCCCCCTGCCTGAAGAAGGACGCCCTGGTCGGGGCCCTGCAGTACTACGACGCCCAGGTGGACGACGCCCGGTTCGTGACGGCACTGGCCCGCACCGCGGCGGCCTACGGCGCGAAGGTCGCCAACCGCACGCGGGCGACCGGGTTCCTGCGCGAGGGCGAACGGGTCGTCGGCGCCCGGATACAGGACGTCGAGGGCGGCGGGGAGTACGAAGTCCGCGCCAAACAGGTCGTCAACGCCACCGGGGTGTGGACCGACGACACCCAGGCGATGGTGGGCGAGCGGGGCCGGTTCCACGTACGGGCCTCCAAGGGCATCCACCTGGTCGTCCCCAAGGACCGCATCCACTCCACCACCGGGCTCATCCTGCGCACGGAGAAGTCCGTCCTGTTCGTCATCCCGTGGGGCCGGCACTGGATCGTCGGGACCACGGACACCGACTGGGACCTCGACAAGGCGCACCCGGCCGCGTCCAGCGCGGACATCGACTACCTGCTCGAGCACGTGAACTCGGTGCTCGCGGTCCCGCTCACGAGGGACGACGTCCAGGGCGTGTACGCCGGTCTGCGGCCGCTGCTCGCCGGCGAGTCCGACGCGACCAGCAAGCTGTCGCGGGAGCACACCGTGGCGCACCCCGTCCCCGGACTCGTGGTGGTCGCGGGCGGCAAGTACACGACGTACCGCGTGATGGCGAAGGACGCGGTGGACGAGGCCGTGCACGGGCTCGACGCGCGGGTCGCCGCCTGCGTCACCGAGGACACGCCGCTGGTCGGAGCCGAGGGGTACCGGGCGCTGTGGAACGCGCGGGCACGCATCGCCGCACGCACCGGACTGCACGTGGTGCGGGTCGAGCACCTGCTGAACCGCTACGGGTCGCTGGCCGAGGAGGTCCTGGAACTCGTCGCCGGGGACGCCTCGCTGGGCCGGCCGCTGCAGGCGGCCGACGACTACCTGCGCGCCGAGATCGTCTACGCCGCCTCGCACGAGGGAGCACGGCACCTCGACGACGTGCTGACCCGGCGCACCCGCATCTCGATCGAGACGTTCGACCGGGGAACGCGCAGCGCCCGGGAGGCCGCCGAACTGATGGCGCCGGTGCTGGGCTGGGACGAGGGCCGGATCGAACGCGAGGTGCAGCACTACGAGAAGCGGGTGGAGGCCGAACGGGAGTCGCAGCGGCAGCCGGACGACCTGACGGCGGACGCGGCCCGGCTGGGGGCTCCGGACATCATCCCGCTGTAGGGCGGCGTGGCCGTCGGCGTACCGCCGCGCGGGGAACCCGGAGCGGTCCGGACCGCTCCGGGCGCACGTCCACTCGGACGGGCGTCGCGCACCGGGATCTCCGTACGGAACCCGGCCGTTCCACGGGGTGCGGGTGCGGGTGCGGGTGCGGGACGGAGTCGGTGTTCGAGCGGGAGGAGCGGCCGGGACGGCCGGGGGAGTGGGTGCACGCGATGGACGGTGCCTGAGGGGGGAGTGACGGGGGCCGTGCCACGGGTGTCCGGGGTGATGGCGTAGAGGCCGCTGGTGCGGTTGGGCAGGGGACACAGGATCGGCGCGACCGTCGTCGGCCTCTCCGCGTACCAGTTTCGGCAGATGTTCTCCCACGGTGCCGGACGGGGCCGGACGGTGTTCGACCGTCAGCCGGAGGACGGGTCCCGCGACGGACTCCTTCGTGACGCCGCCGGCACGGAAGGGGCCGGGCCGGCTCGTGCCGCCGTCGGCAAGGGCACGAGGCGGGCCGGATCCGCCCCTGGCCGGCAGGGCCGCCACCGGGCCCCACCCCGTGTGACCAGCAACGGGAGGAGCGCCTCCGGGGAAGGGGCCGGCAGGGCCGCGGAAACCGGCGGCGCCGGGGAGGGCGGGGCCGTGGAACACGACGGTGGCCGGGAGCGTCCTGGGCGGCGGCATCCGGTTCCCCCCTTTTGCCGGAGGAACATCGCGCGGGGCCGCACCGCACGTCCTCCACCCGGGGTGCGGGTGTGGCGGGAACGGGGCACGGCCAGGGCCACCCTGGGCGCTGAGCACTTGTCGGGTGAGGGACAATGAAGTCTCTGTCAGGGCGGGTTGCTTGAGGGGACGCATGTCGGAGCCGGAGCGGGCGGGAACAACCCGTCAGGACGAGAGCGCACGTCTGCTCGCCGGGCGGTATCGGCTGGGGGACGTGCTCGGCCGCGGCGGCATGGGGACGGTGTGGCGCGCCGAGGACGAAACCTTGGGGCGGACCGTCGCCGTCAAGGAGCTTCGGTTCCCGTCGAGCATCGACGAGGAGGAGAAGCGGCGGCTGATCACCCGGACGCTGCGCGAGGCCAAGGCGATCGCGCGGATCCGCAACAACAGCGCCGTGACGGTCTTCGACGTGGTCCAGGAGGACGACCGCCCCTGGATCGTGATGGAACTCGTCGAGGGCAAGTCGCTCGCCGAGGCCATCCGGGAGGACGGCCTGCTGGAACCCCGCCGGGCCGCCGAGGTCGGACTCGCGGTGCTCGACGTGCTGCGGTCCGCCCACCGCGAGGGCATCCTGCACCGTGACGTGAAGCCGTCGAACGTGCTGATCGCCGAGGACGGCCGGGTCGTGCTCACCGACTTCGGCATCGCCCAGGTCGAGGGCGACCCGTCCATCACCTCGACCGGCATGCTGGTCGGCGCCCCCTCGTACATCTCCCCGGAGCGGGCCCGCGGGCACAAGCCGGGGCCGGCGGCCGACCTGTGGTCGCTCGGCGGGCTGCTGTACGCGTCGGTGGAGGGCACACCGCCGTACGACAAGGGGTCCGCGATCGCGACGCTCACGGCGGTGATGACCGAACCGCTCGAGGAGCCCAAGAACGCGGGACCGCTCCGGGACGTCATCTACGGACTGCTGGCCAAGGACCCGGCCCAGCGGCTCGACGACGCCGGCGCGCGGGCCATGCTGAACGCGGTGATCAACGCCCCCGCGGCCAAGGGCGCCGATGCGGAACCCGCGGACGCGACGAAGGTCGTGCCGCTGCCCGAACAGCCCGGTGGACGGGGCAGGGGCAGGCGGGGCGGCGAGGAGGCCGGGGAGAAACTGCGCGGCGCGATGCGTTCCGTGCGGAAGGCCGCGGAAGCGGCGGGAGCGGCCGGTTCCGCGGCCGCGTCGCGCGCCAAGTCCGGCAGCGATGCCGCCGGTTCGACGGCCGGCAGGACCGCCTCGGCGACCCCCGCGGCACCGGCCACCGCATCGGCCGCCACCCGTGGCTCCGGCGCGTTGCCCGGCCGGGCCTCCGGACCGGCGTCGAGCCCGGCCCCGGGCAACCGGGACGCGGGCTGGCCCGTGATGACGCCCCCGGACCTGCCGGCGCGGCCCGCGCCGAAGGCGTCGCTCACCGACGTGGTCCCACGGCGGACGCTGGTCGTCATCGCGGTGGCCGTGGTGCTCGCCGTGCTCGGTACCGTGCTCGCCCTGACGCTCGGCGGAGGCGACGACGAGGGCGGCGCCGGGGCGAAGGGCGGCGCGGAGCAGGCGACTTCCGGCCAGGCGCCCAGTGCCGACACCAAGAAGGACGACGGCTCCGGGGCGGGCGGGGAGGACGGCACCCGAACCGACGGCGGGACGACCGGATCGAAGGACGGCGGCACGGAAGAGGGATCCGGCGACGCCGAGGCCGGATCGGGCGACAGCGGATCGGGCGACTCGGCCGGGGCCGAGGGGGACGCCCCGGTGGCGAAGACGCACGAAGGGACCCAGGGCTACACGATCGGGCTGCCCGAGGGCTGGAAGTACGTGTCGACGGGGACGGCCGGTGACCGCTTCACCGGCCCCGACGGGCAGAAGCTGCTCGTGGCCTGGACGTCCACGCCGAAGGGCGACCCGGTGGCCGACTGGAAGAACCAGGAACGCTACATGGTGCGTTCGCAGTACAAGAAGATCCGCATAGAGGCGGTGGAGTACCGGGGGTGGAACACCGCCGACTGGGAGTTCACCTACGTGGACGGCGGTACCAAGTACCGGACCATCGACCGGGGGTTCGTCGTGGACGGCCGGGTCGGGTACGCGCTGATGTACACGGCGAAGGCCGACGGCTGGGACGGCGAACAGCGCAAGGAGACCTGGCGGACGCTGACGCGGTCCTTCGAGCCCAAGTCCTGAGCGTGAGCGGCCGCCCGATGGGGGAATGAGATGTGGCATCCCCTCTCTTCGGGTTGCCTCCGGCACGTATCGTGAGTTTCTGCGGACCGTACGCGGCCGGAACAGGCGGCTGGGCGAGCGGACCTGACCGACCATAATGCCGGGGGAGGCGCAGTGGACGAATACGCGGGGCGGGTTCTCGCCGACCGCTACCGCCTGCCCTTGCCGCCCTCCGACGAGTACGAACTGACCGAGACCCGCGCCTTCGACACCTACAGCGGGCAGGAAGTCCTCGTCCGGCAGGTTCCGTTGCCGGAGGTCGTCGAGGCCGAGGTGCTCGACGCGGAGGGACTGCCCGACGGTTTCACGGCGCGTGACGGAAACGCCCGCCGGACCGGCGGACGTACGGCCGACCGCGCGGGCACGCGGCGGCCCACCGACCCCGTGGTGCGGCGGGCGGTCGAGGCCGCGCAGGCCGCGGCGGCCATCCCCGACCATCCGCGGCTGGACCAGGTCTTCGACGTGTTCGCGGAGGGGGGCTCCCTCTGGATCGTCAGCGAACTGGTGGCCGCCCGGCCGCTGGCGGCACTGCTGGCCGAACGGCCGCTGACCCCGTACCGGGCGGCCGAGGTCGCCGCCGACGTCCTGATGGCCGTGCGGGTCCTGCACGGCCACGGCTGGGTCCACCGGAACATCACCCCGCGCACCGTGCTGGTCTGCGACGACGGCCGGGTGATGCTGACCGGTCTCGCGGTCGGGGCGGCGGAGGAGGCGCTGTGCGGGTACGACCCGGTGCCCGCTCCTGACACGTTCCTTCCCGCAACCGCCTCTCCGGGAACGGTCGTTCCGGGTACGGCGGTGCCGGGTGCGGGCTCGGCGGCCGGTGCCCTGGGACCCGTGGCACCCACGGGAACCGGTGTTCCGGCCCAGGCGCCGAGGCGCACTCCGTCGTGGCCTCCCGGCTTCACCGCCGACCCCGATCCCGACCCCCCGCACGGTTCTGGTGCCGCACCCCGTTTCGGTACCGGCCAGGGCCCCGGCCCCGGATCGAATCCTGACGCCGTGCGGCGGGCCGCCATAGAGGCGCGGGCAGGTCGGCTGCCCGGGGGCGGGCCGGCGGACCCGGGGCACGGGGCCTCCGCCCCGGAGCCCCCGCGGACCGCCGACAGCGCCGGGGACGTGAGGGCCGCCCGCGCGGGGGCGATCGCCGCGTACCGGGCGGGCGCCCGGGCGGCCGCCCGGGTGCAGGAGGCGCAGCGCTCGGGCCGGACCGCCCTGCCTGGCGCGGCTTCCGACACCGGGGACGGCGGCCCGGCCGCGCTCGCACCGCACACCGAGGGTGCGTCCGGCACCCCGGACGGGAGCGGGACCGGTGCGGTCCCGCCGGGACTGATAGCCGACCCGTACGGGGTGGAGGCCACCGGCTGGCACGGCGCCGCGCCCCGCGGCGTCCCGACCGCCGAACCGGAGGCCGGCGGTCCGCGGTCGCCCGGCGGCAGCGGCAGGGAGAGCCGGAACGGGGGAGGCGGAGCCGACGGGCACGGGCGCACCGCCTTGCCGCCCGGCGGGTACGCGCCGGCACCCGCGCTCGGCCCCGCGACCGGCGGGCCGGGCCCGGACGCCGCGGCCCCTCCCGGCGGAGCCGCTCCGGCCGCCGGGTGGGACGAGTCGGCGGCCCACGCCTCCGCGCCCCGGGGCCCCGCCACCGCGCTGGCCGCCGAGCGGGCGCGCCAGGCGAGGATGGCCGTCGTCGGCCCCGTGACGGAGCGGTGGGCACCGGAGCAGGCCGGACCCGTGCACGAGAACTGGCAGCTGGCCGCGCCCATCGGCCCCGCGACCGACCTGTGGGCGCTGGGCGCGCTCCTGTTCCGGGCCGTGCAGGGGCACGCGCCCTACCCGGAGGAGTCGACGGCCGAACTGGTGCAGATGGTGTGCGCCGAGCCCGCCGCGTTCGCCGAGGAGTGCGGGCCGCTCAGGCCGGTCGTGGAGTCCCTCCTGCGCCAGGATCCCACCGAGCGGCTCGACTTCGAGGAACTGCGCGGCTGGCTGCGTTCGCTGGTGCGGTCGGCGCCCGAGCCGGAAGCCGGTGTGCACGTCATAGCGGCACCACCGGTCGACGCCAGCCGGCTGCCGATCGTGCGCCGCCGGGGCGAACTGGTGCGCAGGCGCCGCGCCGGACTGCCCGCGCACCACGGACGGCACAAGCGCGCCAAGCGGGAGTCGGAGTCCCCGCGACGGCTGGGCCGCACCCTGCTCCTGCTGGTGCTGCTCGCGATGGCGGCGGCGATCGCGTACGCCGTGATGTTCCTGCCGAAGGCCGGTGAGGAGACCGGGAGCGCGGGGGCGGGGGACCGCACCGGCACGGTGGGGACGACCGGTGAGGCGTCCCCGTCGCAGGGGGCGGGCGGTGCGCCGGAGCCCGGGGACTCCCCTGCGCAGCCGCGGGATCCGAAGAGCCCGGAAGGCGGTACCGGGGAGTCCGGTACCGCCGACGAGACGCAGACCACCGGCCCCGACGTCCCCGAGGGCTTCACCCTGCGCGAGGACCCGGAGGGCTTCCGCGTCGCCGTGGCGAAGGGCTGGCAGCGCACCGGGAAGAACGGCAGCGGCCAGGTCCTCTACTCCAGCGGCGACTTCGAGCTGATCGTCGTACCCGGCCGGGACAGCGCCGCGCAGTACGGAGACGACCCGATGGCCTACCAACGGGACGACGAACGCGAACTCCAGCCCTACCGTGACTCCAGCTGGGCCACCTCCACCGGTCTGAAGACCATCGAGGTGGGTGGACGGGCCATGGCGGAGGGGCAGTTCACCTGGACCGGCGACAGCGGTGAGCTGTACATCCGCAACCTCGCGGTGCTGATCGACGGCCGGTACCACGTGCTGCAGGTACGGGGCCCGGCGGGGGAACGCGACGAGGTGACCCGGCTGTTCGAGCAGGCCTCGGCGTCCTACCGGTTCACCGGCTGAACCGGCGTCGCACGCCCCGGTCCTCGCCGCGCGTCGCCCATGAGGGCAACCGTCGCCGTGCGGTTTTTGCGGCCCGCCCGCTGTTCCCCGGGCCGGACCCCCGGGGAATC
Organism: Streptomyces prasinopilosus; assembly: GCF_001419695.1. Classification (GTDB taxonomy): domain Bacteria; phylum Actinomycetota; class Actinomycetes; order Streptomycetales; family Streptomycetaceae; genus Streptomyces; species Streptomyces prasinopilosus. The sequence continues at coordinate 782 of NZ_LIRG01000403.1, read as the reverse complement.
CGGCCGCCGGTTCCACGGCGGCTCCCCGGTGGGTTCACGACGGCGGTGCTTGGCCGAATAGGCCTACCGGAGGGATGACATCCGGTGAGGCATGATGGGCTCATGGTGACCGAGGGGGAGCCCGGAAGCGGGCCCGCACGGCACGACGCCCGCGTCATCGCGGGCCGTTACCGCCTGGAGGCGAGGCTCGGGCGCGGCGGCATGAGCGTGGTGTGGCGGGCGACGGACCAACTGCTCGGGCGGGGCGTCGCGGTCAAGGAACTCCCCCTGGACGAGACGCTCTCCGCGGCGGACGCGCGCCGGCAGCGGGACCGCACCCTGCGGGAGGCACGGGCACTCGCCCAGTTGAACCATCCGCACATCATCGTCGTCCACGATGTCGTCGTGGACGACGAACGCCCTTACATCGTCCTGGAACTGATCGACGGCGGTTCGCTGGCCGACCGCATCGCCGCCCGGGGTCCGGTCGACGCGGCGGAGGCCGCGCGCATCGGCGTCGACCTGCTCGGCGCGCTGCGTGCCGCCCACGCCGCGGGCGTCCTGCACCGCGACCTCAAACCCGCGAACGTGCTGCTCGAGTGCGGCACGGGCCGGGTCGTCCTCACCGACTTCGGCATCGC
>NZ_LIRG01000403.1:0-153 GCF_001419695.1 Streptomyces prasinopilosus | reverse complement strand
GCTGTGCACGGCGCTCAGCGGTGAGTCGCCGTTCCGCAGGGACTCGATCGGCGGGATCGTGCACGCGGTCGTGGTCGACGAGATCCGGCCGCCCCTGGAGGCCGGGCCGATCCTGCCCGTCGTACGCGGCCTGCTGGAGCGGGACCCCGCCCG
>NZ_LIRG01000402.1 GCF_001419695.1 Streptomyces prasinopilosus | reverse complement strand
CGGCGGGCGGGGCCGCCTTGTCCCCAGCCCGGGGACCGCCCCGGGTCCGCACCCGGGCCCCGCCCCGCGCTCTGGAGCTGCCGATGACGGCCACCGCCGTACTCACCGCCCGCGCCCTCCTGCTGGACATGGACGGCACCCTCGTCAACTCGGACGCCTCGGTCGAGCGCGTCTGGCGGCGCTGGGCCGAGCGCAACGGACTCGACGGCGACGAGGTCATGAAGGTGGTGCACGGCCGCCAGGGCTACGCCTCGATGGCGCTGCTGCTGCCGGACCGGCCGATGGAGCGGAACCACGCCGACAACGCGCGCCTGCTCGCCGAGGAGACCGCGGACACCGAGGGCGTCGTCGAGATACCGGGCGCCCGCGCGTTCCTCGCCTCGCTCGACGGCCTCCCGCACGCTCTGGTGACCTCCGCCGACGTCGCCCTGTCCACGGCGCGGATGGCCGCCGCGGGGCTGGAGCGGCCCGAGGTGCGGGTGACCGCCGAGTCGGTCGGCGCCAGCAAGCCCGACCCCGAGGGGTTCCTCAAGGCCGCGGCGGAACTGGGCGTCGCCCCGGCCGACTGCGTGGTCTTCGAGGACTCCGGGGCGGGCATCGCCGCGGGACGCGCGGCCGGCATGCGCGTCGTCGGCATCGGTCCGCGCGCCGGGTTCCACGACCCGGACGCGGTCGTACGCGACCTGACCCAGGTGCGGGTGGAGCGCGGCGCGGACGGGACGATCCTGCTGCACATCACGGAGACCGGCCCCACGGGCTGACGCCGTCCGCCGCCGGGCGGTGGGGCCGGCGCGGCACGTGCCGTCGGCTCAGCGGCTGCCGGTCTCCGCCTCCAGGCGGGCCCGGGTCTCCGGCCCGTACACGCCCGGCTCGTCACCGCGGATGCCGCGCGACCACTGGTAGTTGCGGACGGCGTCCTCCGTGCGGCGGTTGAACCGGCCGTGGGCCGAGTCGTGGTACAGGTACACCCTGCCCAGGCGCTGCTGGAGGGCGGTGACCTCCGGGCCCCGGTCGCCGCGCCTCAGCGCGGGCCCGGCGACGGCGCCGTCGTCCGGTTCCCCCGCCTCCTCGGGGGCCTCGGCCGGGGCGGTGGTCGCCGGGGCCGTCGCGGAGGGCTCCGCCGCGTCCGAGGGGGCCGCCGAAGCGCCCGCCTCCGCCCCGGACTCCGAGGCCGAGGGCGATGCCGAAGGGCTCGCGCTCCCGGACGGAGTGGCCGACGCCGACGCCGGGGCGGATGCCTCCGGCGAGCCCGACGCGCTCGTGGCCGGTGCCGACGGGGGAGCGTCGGACGGTGCCTCCGGCGCACTCACCCGGACGTCCTTCGGCAGCGCGTCGTCCCGCGACGACGTCTCGGGGGCGAACAGCCCGCTCGCCCACCCGGCTGCCCCGACCACCACCACCACGGCCCCGGCGGCCACGAGCAGCGTGGCCCGGCGACGGCCGCCGCCGGGAGGCGGGGCGCCGCCGGCGTCCGGCGCCGGGACGGGGCCCGCGTGCGGCCCGGCCGCGGCGGCGGGCACCGCCCTGAGGGGACGGGTGGAGTCGAACAGGTGCAGGTCGGTGGCGCTCGGCTCCGTGGTGGGCGGCGCGAGGGGCGCGGCGAGCGGGGAGGACCGGGAGTCCGGCACCGGGAGGACCGGGGGGAGGACCGACGTCGCGTCCGGGTCTTGAGAGGTCTGCGGGGTCCCGGACGCGGCGGGAGGGCCCGGGGTGACGGCGCGCAGCCGCACGGTCGCGTCGGCCGGCTGCGATGCGGCGGACGCCGTCTCCCCGTCCCGCGCCGTCTCCCCGTCCTGCAAGGGCCGCCCGTCCCGTGCCGCGAGGGCGTCGCCGGTCTCCGGCGCGTCCTGCCGGCCCGTGCTGGGCGGGGCGGGGGACTCCTGCGCCTTCCGCCCGGACCGCCCGGTCCGTTCCGCCTGCCCGGCCCGTTCGGTCCGGCCGGGTTCCCGTCCGGTTCCCCGTCCCGCCTCCGGCTCGGGTGCGCGGTCGCCGTCCGGCCTACCCCCACTGTTCGGCGTAGCCGGTGCGGCCGTCGTGCCGTCGTCCAGTTCGACGTACGGGCGGATGCGGAGCGGGGTGAAGTCCTCGGTCTCCGCGGCCCGCGCCGCCCGCGCCGCCCGGGCGGCGCGAGCCGCGCCGGCCGCACGCAGGGCGCAGGCGCAGGAGGGGGTGCCGTCCCCGTTCCCGGGCGTGCCGCACTCCGGGCACGGGGTGCCCGCCGAATTGTCCACGTGGACTCCCTCCCCCTCGCGATCTCCAGAGATTATGCAGATCTCCTCCACACACCCGCGCACACGCCCCCGGAACGGGGGCTTCCGGAAGGGCTCGACAGGCCATAACCGGTCACACCGATCACGATGGACCGTGGGAACGAGAACCTGTGGAGGTGGCCATGTCCGGGGACGCGCACGGCGGGGCGGAGAGGGCGGGCAGCGCGCGGCCCTCGCCCGGTGCCGGTTCCGGACCACCGGCCTCCGGTGCCGGTTCCGGACCGCCGGACCCCGGCGCCGGCCCGGACGGCCGGGCGGAGCAGGTGCCCCGCAACGTCGTCGTCTCGATGAGCGCGCTGCTCCTCGGCCTGCTGCTCGCCGCCCTCGACCAGACCATCGTGGCCACCGCGCTGCCCACCATCGTCAGCGAACTGGGCGGGCTGGAGCACCTGTCCTGGGTGGTCACCGCGTACCTGCTGGCCTCGACCGCCGTGACCCCGCTGTGGGGCAAGCTCGGCGACCAGTACGGCCGCAAGCGGCTGTTCCAGGCCGCCATCGTCATCTTCCTGGTGGGGTCCGCGCTGTGCGGCACGGCGCAGGACATGGCCCAGCTGATCGGTTTCCGCGCACTGCAGGGGCTGGGCGGCGGCGGCCTGATCGTGCTGTCCATGGCGATCGTCGGCGACCTCGTGCCGCCCCGTGAACGGGGCAAGTACCAGGGCATGTTCGGCGCGGTCTTCGGCACGACGAGCGTGCTGGGGCCGCTGCTCGGCGGACTGTTCACCGAGCACCTGAGCTGGCGCTGGGTGTTCTACATCAACCTCCCCCTGGGGATCGTCGCCCTCGCCGTCATCGCGGCGGTGCTGCACATCCCGCGCCGGCCGACCCGGCACGTCATCGACTACCTCGGCACCTTCCTCATCGCCTCCGTCGCGACCTGCCTCGTCCTGGTCGCCTCCCTCGGCGGCGTCACCTGGGCCTGGGGCTCGCCCCAGGTCATCGGCCTCGCGGTGCTGGGCGCGGTGCTCGCGCTCGCGTTCGTGGCCGTGGAACGCCGGGCCGTCGAGCCGGTGCTGCCGCTGGGACTGTTCCGGATCCGCACCTTCACGCTCACCGCCGTGATCAGCTTCATCGTCGGCTTCGCCATGTTCGGCACGAACATCTACCTGCCGACGTTCCTCCAAGTGGTCCGAGGCGTCAGCCCGACCATGTCCGGTGTGCACATGCTGCCGATGGTGGCCGGGACGCTGCTGGCCTCGACCGCCTCCGGACAGATCGTCAGCCGCACCGGCCGCTGGAAGGTGTTCCCGATCGCGGGCACCGGCCTCATCACCGTCGGCCTGCTGCTGCTCCACCAGCTCGACGAGAACAGCCCCACCCTCGTGATGAGCGCCTTCTTCTTCGTCTTCGGCCTGGGGATCGGCCTGGTGATCCAGGTCCTGGTCCTGATCGTGCAGAACGCCGTCTCCTACCGGAACCTCGGTGTCGCCACCTCCGGCGTGACCTTCTTCCGCTCCATCGGCGCCTCCTTCGGCGTCGCCGTCTTCGGCATGATCTTCACGAACGGCCTCGACGACAGGCTCACCGCCGTCCTCAGCGGCGTCCGGCTCCCGCCCGGCGTCTCCGCCGACGCGCTGGAGGCCGACCCGCGCGGCCTGGGGAACCTGCCGGCCGCCCTGCGCCCGGAGGCCGTCCACGCGTACGCCTCCGCCATCACCGACGTGTTCCTGTACGCCGTTCCCGTCGCCCTCGCCGGGTTCGCCCTGGCCTGGTTCCTCAAGGAGGACAAGCTGCGCGGCTCGGTCACCGCGCCCGACGGCGCCGAGACGCTGGCCGCCGGCAACCCGGTGGAGCGGTCCTCGTACGACGAGGTGTGCCGCGCGCTGTCCCTGCTCGGCACCCGCGAGGGCCGGCGCGACGTCTACCGGAGGACCACCGCCCGCGCGGGCTACGACCTGCTGCCCGCGACGAGTTGGCTGCTGCTGCGGATCAGGAAGTACGGCTCGGTGGAACCGGCCCTGCTCGCCGAGCGCAGCACCGTCCCGCTCGACGTCGTCATGGAGGCCGCCCGGCAGGCCGAGGTGCGGCACCTCGCCCGGCGCGAGGGCCTCGGTCTCGTCCTGACCGACGACGGGTTCGAGGCCACCGCGCGGCTGGCGCGGGCCCGGGAGGAGTCCCTGGCCGAGCTGCTCGGCGACTGGTGGGGGCCGGACCGGCCCACCGACCTGGTGCAGCTGGTGCACGAACTGTCGGGGGAGCTGGGCGGATCGCGCGGGGAGCGCCCCCACGCCGGCGAGGACGCGCGGGCGGGCGACGGGGGTGGCGGACGGCCGGCCGCGCGGGTCGACTGAACCGTCCGGGGGGTCATCCGATCCGCTTGGCGAACCAGTGCTCGGCGAACGGTTCGGCGTTGTGGGGTTCCGTCTCGGTGAAGCCGAGCCGCGCGTACAGGGCGCGGGCCTCCACCAGGTCGCCGCGCGTGTCCAGGACCAGCCGGGCGGCCCCCGAGGCGCGGGCCGCGTCCTCGGCGGCGCGCACCAGGAGCGCCGCCCCGCCCCGGCCCCGCACCGCCGGGCAGAGGAAGACCCGGGTGAGTTCGGCGGTCGTGGCGTCCAGCAGCCGGATCCCCGCGCTGCCCGCCGCCTCGCCCCGGTACCGCGCGACCAGCAGCCGCCCGCGCGGCGGCACGAGGTCGTCGCCCGACTCCGCGGCGATCTCCCGCTCCAGCTCCCCGGGATCGGTCCGGCGCCCCTCGTGCAGCAGGTACCAGCGGTCGCTGACCTCCGTGTAATACGCCCGCCAGAGCGCGGCGGCGACGGGGGAGCCGGGGGGTTCGGGGCGGACCGTCCATGTCATGCCCGCATTCTGCGTAGGTCTTTCCCCGAGCACGCAACTCTGTTTGCGGGCCTGTCTTCGGGCAACCCGAACGGAGAACCGGCGTGCGAGGAGCGCCGGTTGGCCGACGAACCGGAAGGCATCCATGTCCACTGGCCTGATCATCGCCTTGATCGTGATCGTGGCGGTCGTTGCCATCGCGGCGGCCGTCCTGACCCTGCGCGCCCGTGGTCCCCGCCACGGGGCGAACCTGAAGCGGCGCTTCGGGCCCGAGTACGACCGGGCCCTGACCCGGCACGACGGGGACACCGAGGCCGCCGAACGTGAACTGGCCCAGCGCGTCGAGCTCCACGGCGACCTGCGGGCACGACCGCTGGAGCCCGCCGAGCGGGAGCGGTACGAGGCGGGCTGGGCGGCCGCGCAGGAGCGGTTCGTCGACTCGCCGCGGGAGGCCGTCGCCGACGCCGACCGGCTGCTCGCCGACCTCGCCGCCGCCCGGGGCTACCCCGACGGCGGCCAGTACGAGGAGCAGCTCGCCGCGCTGTCCGTGCACCACGCCCACCACGTCGACGGCTACCGCCGGGTGCACCGGGTCGCGCAGGCCCGCGTGAACGGCGGGCACGAGGGCGGCGCCGGCACCGAGGAGATGCGCGAGGCCATGGTCGAGGCCCGTGCCCTCTTCGACGAACTGGTGCGACCGTCCCGCCACGACGACGGGAACCACCGCGGCGAGCCGGAAGGCCACCGCGCGGGGACGGCCGGGCACGGCCGGTCCCACACCCCCTCATTCCTCCACCGGCGACAGGCGAAGGAGAGCTGACCGAGATGACCGACACGACCCGTCGCCCCGGCGACGAACCGCTGACCGAGACCCCCCGCACCACCACCACCGGAACCACTGGCACTACCGGCACTACCGGCACCACCGGCACGTCCCTTCCCGGAACCCGTGACGGCGTCCACGACGGCAGCCGCGACGGCCTCCGTGACGACGTCCGCCGGGACGACCCGCACGGCGACCCCCGCCGCGACACCTACGAGAAGGGCGCCCGGGCCGGCGTCCCGGACCGTCACGAGGGCACCGGCGGCGTGCCGGACGCGCACACGCTCCTGGACGAGCGCCGCGACCGCCACGGCGGTGACCGCGCCCTCGAGGAGGCGCACGGCTCCCGCCTGCTCCGCCTCGACGACGGCGAGAAGTTCTCCGAGCGGCTGCAGCACGCGGTGACCGGTTTCGTGGACACCCCGCGGGAGTCCGTCGCGGAGGCCGACCGCGTGCTGGAGGAGATGGCGGCCCGCTTCGCGGACGCGGTGACCGAGCGGCGCCGCACCCTGCGCCGGTCCTGGCAGACCGAGGACGTCGGCGAGGGCCCGCACGCCGCCGAGACCGGCACCGAGCAACTGCGCCTGGCCCTGCGGGACTACCGCGAACTGGCGGAACGACTCCTGCGCGCCTGACCGGTTCCGGGCCCGGGGCCGCCGCCTCAGGCGCCCCCGGGCCCCGGTCCGTCCGCCGCCCGGCGCTCCCGCCACCGCCGTACGACGTCCTCGACGCCGTACGGCTTTCCGCCCGGCGGGGGGCCGGGCGGCGGCTCGAGCATCACGGCGCGGGTCCTGGCGCCGACCTCCGTGAGGATCTTCCGGACGGTCCGCTCCGAGGGGGCCGCGAGGGCGGCTCCGGCGCGTCCCCGGCCTCCTGGCGCAGGGCCGGCGCCGACGGCGGCACCGCGCCGGCCCTCGCGGGCCGGCTTCCGCCCGGTCCACCCCGTCCCGTCGTACGGGGCCTCCCTGTCGCGCGGCGGCGGTTTGCCCGCTCCCGGCAGCCGCGCGCAGTCCTCGCGCGCCCCGGCCTCACGGATCCGCCGGTCCCCCCACGTCCCGAAGGACACGTCCGGCGGCTTCCGCTCGGTCATGAGGGCATTGTGCCCACCGGACGGACGGGGCGGAGCCGGGCGTTTTATCATGCGGCGACAGCGAGCCGTTCCGGCCGCCGCACCAGGCCGTCGTGGCCGCCGTCGGGCCGGCACGGCCGGTCCGCCGGAACGTCTCAGGAGGAACGCCCGTGCTCGAACTCACCATGGCCACCGTGTCGTCGGCGGACTCGGGAGCCACGGCCGGCATGCTCATGGCCGAGGCGCCGACCGAGCCGGGCGCCGTGCTGCGGGTGGGCCGGGACAGGTCGGTGTGCCGCCTCTCCACGCCGGACGACTGGCTGTTCGTGTCCAGGGTCCACCTGGAGTTCCAGTGCGCCCAGGACGGCACCTGGTACCTGAGCTGGCTGCGCGGTTCGCTTCCCGAGCCGTCCTCCGAGGTCCGGCTGACCGTCGGCGGCCAGGTCCACCCGGTCGCCTACGGCGGCAGCGTCGCCCTGCCCCGGGGCGGCAACGGCGAGGTCGTCATCCTGGACCGCTCGGCCCCGCGCAGCGTCAACGTGGGTTTCTACCACGAGGTGTGAGGCTGAGGACCGCTCCCGCGGGCCCGCCGGACCGCTCCGGCTCCCGCGGGGCGAAACCGCCACCCCCGACGGCGACCGCCCGGACCGCCGCCCCGAGAGGCCCCGGGCACCCCGTACCGCCCCGCCCGGGGCCCCACCGGACGGGCCCCTGCCGCGTCCCGGCGGACGGTCCGGCTCCTCCCGTCGGCTCCATTCCGGTCAAACCGGGACGGACGTCGAGTGAACCGGGGGGTGCCTGCGTCCCTTCCGGGGGCGGTGCGCGCCTCATAAGGTGCGCGGAGGGACCCCCGCGCGCGGGACGCGCCGGGACGACGGGGCGGGAGGCCGACGAGGCGTGGCGAACGAGGAGCGCGGAGGGCGACCGGCAAAGGCCTTCCCGGCCGCGGCCGTCGGGGACACCGGATCACGTCTGCACACGGTGCGGCTCGGACTGTGGCTGCTCGCCGCCGTCCTGGCCGTACGCCAGGTCGCGGCCGTCCTGACCACCCCGCGCGGGGAGCGGCTCACGGACCTCGCGACCTGGTTAGGACACGACGGCGGGCCGCAGGCCGACGGCTCGCTCTACGCGTCCACCCGTTTCACCGGCACGCCGTTCGGCGGGCTCGTCCTCAGACCCCTCACCCGATCGGCTGAACAGGCGCTCGGCTGGGGCTGGACCTTCGGCACGCTGCTGCTGGTCGCCGCGCTCGGCCTGATCGCCGCCCGCGCCCTGCCCCGGCCGGTCGGCCGCCGCACCGCGACGCTGGCCGCGCCGGTCGCGATCAGCCTCCTCGTGCTCTCCCTGCCCGTGCGCACCACCCTGTGGCTCGGGCAGACCAGCGTCATCCCGGTCCTCCTCGTCCTGCTGGGCTGCTTCGTCGCCCGCGGACAGCGGGCCGGCGGCGTCCTGACCGGCGTCGCCGCCGCCCTCCAGCCGGCCCTGCTGCTCTTCGCCCCCCTGCTCTGGTCCACCGGCCGCCGCCGGGCCGCCGCCGCGTCCGGCCTCACCTTCGCCGCGGGCACCGCGCTCGCCTGGGCCGCGCTGCCCCGGGACTCGCAGACCTACTGGGTGCACCACACGGCGGGCGCCGGACTCGGCGGCCGGGCCGACGACCTCGCCAACCAGTCCCTGCACGGCGCCCTCCTGCGCCTGGGGGCCGAGGGTCCCCTGGAGACCGGCCTCTTCCTGCTGATCGGCGCGGCCGTCGTCGCCCTCGCCCTGCGCCGCGCGGTGCGCTACGCCCGCGACGGCCAGCTGCTGCTCGCCGTCGCGATCACCGGCTGCGCCGCCCTCGTCGTCTCCCCGGCCGCGTGGCAGCACCAGCTGCTGTGGGTGCTGCTCACCGCCGTCGGCGTGGCCGGCAGACGCGCCTCCGACCGGCCGGTGTGGCCCGTCGCCGTCGTCCTGGTGATGACGCTGCCGGCCACGACGATCGTGCCGAACCTGCCGCTCCTGCACCCCGTCCGCGACAACACCGTCCTGCTCGCCGCCCTCGCCGCCGCCACGGCGGTCCCGTTCCTGCCGCGCACCTCGCCGTACTTCCGCACCCCCGTCCCCACCCGGTACGCCGAACCCGTCCCCGCCCGCTTCCGGCACGTCCCGCTGCTGCCGTTCCTGCGGCGGGTCGTCACCCGCCCCAACCTGCTGCTGGAACTGCTGCTGATCCGCGTCACCTACACCGCGTACTCCAAGGTGCGGCTCGCGGCGACCGGCGACAGCCACACGCAGGGGCGGGCCCGCGCGGAGGAGCACGCCCACCGGATCCTCGACCTCGAGCGCCTGCTCCACATGGACATCGAGTACGCGGTCAACCACGCGGTCGTGGAGATCGGCTGGCTGCGGAACCTCTTCGACTTCTACTACACGTCGTTCCACTTCGCCGTCCCGCTCGCGGTCCTCGGCCTGCTGTACTGGCGGCGCCCGGTCGACTACCGCTGGGCGCGCGCGAGCATCGGCTTCACCACGCTGCTGGCGCTGATCGGCTTCTGGCTCTACCCGCTGGCCCCGCCGCGCCTGATGCCGGGCCTGGGGATCATCGACACGGTGAACGGCGTGCAGGACTTCTCCCGGCCGGACTACGGCACCCTCACCGCGCTCACCAACCAGTACGCGGCGATGCCGTCCCTGCACTTCGGCTGGTCCCTGTGGTGCGGCCTGGTCATCGCGCTCGTCGCGCCCAGGACGTGGATGAAGGCGCTCGGCCTGCTCCACCCCCTGTTCACCGCCGCCGCGATCGTCGCCACCGGCAACCACTGGGTGCTGGACGCGGTGGGCGGAGCCCTGGTCGTCGCGGCCGGTTTCGGCCTGGCGTACCTCTTCCAGGGCCCGCGGGCCCGCCCGCAGGTCGCCGCCGACACCGGCACGGGCGCCGGTCCGGGGCCGGGGACCGCGGAGCCGAAGCCGTCGGGTCCTTTCCCCACGCAGGGGAAACCCGTACGGGAGGAGCCGGCCCGGAAGTAGCTTCCCGGGGTCCCGCCGCCGCGGCGGTCCGCGGGGGACCGCCGGGCACGGCGAAAGCGGCGGCCCAGGGGATCGGGGGCCGCCGCTTTCGGTATGCGGGGTGACGCGGGTGGTGCGGGGTGGTGCGTGAGCCGGTGCCGGGCCGGTCAGTACCAGTTGTTGGCCTGCCAGAAGTCCCAGGCGGCGCACGGGCTGCCGTAGCGCTCGTTCATGTAGCCGACGCCCCACGAGATCTGGGTGGCGGGGTTGGTCTTCCAGTCCGAGCCGGCCGAGGCCATCTTCGAGGCGGGCAGGGCCTGGACCAGGCCGTAGGCGCCGCTGGAGGCGTTGGTGGCGGTGTGGTTCCAGCCGCTCTCGCGCTGGACGATGTTCGAGAAGCACTGGTACTGGGCGGAGTCGCCGATCATCGACTGCGCGGTCGCCTGGGCCGAGGCGGTGGCCGTGGTGGCGGCCTGCGCGGGGGCGGCGGCGATCAGCGAGCCGCACGCCGCGGCGGCGAGGGCGGCACCGGC
>NZ_LIRG01000401.1 GCF_001419695.1 Streptomyces prasinopilosus | reverse complement strand
GGTCCCGGGGTCCGGACCCGTTCAGCCGGGCAGCGGTGTGAGCAGCATGCGCCCGGCGAAGCCCACGGCCGCGTCGAGCCGGGCGGCGTACTCCTCGGCGACGTCCGGCAGGGCGCGCAGCTCCCACAGCGCGCGGGCCGCCGTCCACGCGGCGTCCCGGGCGCGGTCCAGGTTCCACGAACCGGCCAGGTGGGTGAGGGGGTCGGCGAGCCGGAGGAGGTCGGGGCCGGGCGTCAGGTCCTCGCGGACGCGCTCCTCCAGCGCGGCCAGCAGATCGCCCACCCGCTCGAACTCGTCCTCCAGCCGCGCGGGTCCGCAGCCGAGCGCACGGCAGGTGTCCACGACGGCGAGCGCCAGGTCATGACCGGTGTGCGCATGGATGCCCGCCAGCGCGAACTGCAGCGGACGTACGCCGGGATGGTGGCGGAACTGGAACAGCGGACGCCAGCAGGCCGGCGGGCGGCGCCCCTCGAGGACCGCGTCGACGGCGGCCAGATAGCGCTCGGCGAACACCGCGTTCAGGGTGCCCGCCGCCCGCGTGTCCCCGAGCGGACCCGCGTCGGCGCGCGGGCCGGCCTCCGCCGTCACCGTGAGGTAGACCCGGTTGAAGACCGCGATCCCGTCCCGGCGGGGCAGGGCGGAGTCCAGGGCACGCATGCGGGAGACGACCGTGCCTACGGGGGTGTGGACCTGCTCGCGTCGCGCCATGGGCGCAGGGTCGCACCTCTGGCGTGGCGCCCGGGGCGGTGGGCCCCGAGCTTCCCCGGAACGGGGTAACGCGCCCGCCGTGGGGGAGGGGGACCGTACGTGTCGGGCCGGTGTGCCCGGCGCCTGGGTGCCCGGCTCTCCCGAGCCCCGCGCGGTCGCCGCGGCCGGTGCCGCGCGAGGCCGGGATCGACGCCCGCGGGCGGGCCGGCCGCCGGGGGAGCCGGACGGCCGGGGACCGGGCACCTCCGCCCCGTCGTACGCCTACGACGTGGCGCGCCGACCGCCCTCGCCGCCGTCGCCCTTCCCGCCGCTCCCACCGGCGTCGGCGTCCTCGCCGCCCGTGTCGTAGGACGAGGTGCCCTCGTCGAGCAGCGGCTCCTGCGTCTTGAGGTGGGCGGGCGCGAAGGCGCGCAGCGCGTGGTACCCCGTGATGACGACGAGCGTGCCGAGCGCGATGCCGCTGAGCGAGAAGGTGTCGGTGAACTCCATCGTGACGTTGCCGACGCCGATGATGATGCCCGCGGCGGCCGGCACCAGGTTCAGCGGATTGCGCAGGTCCACCTTGGCGTTGATCCAGATCTGGGCGCCGAGCAGGCCGATCATGCCGTACAGGATGACGGTGATGCCGCCGAGCACGCCCCCGGGAACGGCCGCCACGACCGCGCCGAACTTCGGGCAGAGGCCGAACAGCAGGGCGAAGCCCGCGGCGGCCCAGTACGCGGCGGTCGAGTAGACGCGGGTCGCCGCCATCACGCCGATGTTCTCGGAGTACGTGGTGTTGGGCGGGCCGCCGACCGCGGTGGACAGCATGGAGCCGACGCCGTCGGCGGAGATGGCCGTGCCCAGCTTGTCGTCGAGGTTGTCGCCGGTCATCTCGCCGACCGCCTTGACGTGCCCGGCGTTCTCGGCGATCAGTGCGATGACGACCGGCAGGGCGACCAGGATCGCCGACCACTCGAACGACGGGCCGTGCAGGGTCGGCAGCCCGATCCAGTCGGCCTGGCCGACGCCCGACAGGTCCAGACGCCAGTGGTCGGTCACCTCACCGCTCGCGTCCGCGGAGTGGATCCGCCCGAAGACCCGGTCGAGGCCCCAGGACAGGACGTATCCGAAGACCAGCCCGAGGAAGATCGCGATGCGGGACCAGAAACCGCGCAGGCACACCACCGCCAGGCCGGTGAACAGCATCACGAACAGGGCGGTCCACTGGTCCTGCGGCCAGTAGGTGGCGGCCGTGACCGGCGCCAGGTTGAAGCCGATCAGCATCACCACCGCACCGGTGACGATCGGCGGCATCGCGGCATGGATGATCCGCGCCCCGAAGTGCCGTACCGCGAGCCCCACCAGGAACAGCGCGGCCCCGACCACGAACACCGCGCCGGTGACGGTGGCGCTGGACCCGCCCTGGGCCCGGATGACCGCGGCGACGCCGACGAAGGAGAGGGAGCAGCCCAGGTAGCTGGGCACCCGGCCGCGCGTGGCCAGCAGGAAGACGATGGTCGCGACACCCGACATCATGATCGCGAGGTTGGGGTCCAGCCCCATGAGGACCGGCGCGACGAACGACGCCCCGAACATCGCGACGACGTGCTGGGCCCCCAGTCCCGCGGTGCGGGGCCACGAGAGCCGTTCGTCGGGACGGACCACCGCACCGGGGGCCGGTGTGCGTCCGTCGCCGTGCAGTGTCCAGCGGACGCCGAGATCCATGGGCTGTCGCTTTCGTCGTTCGTGCAGCGTGTCCGGACCATTGTGCGGGCTGATCAGGTGTGCTCCGTCCGCACGGACGGGCGGAGCCGGATCCGCCCCGCCCGGGACCGCGGGGCGCACCCGCGCCCGGGCGCATCCGCGGTCCCGGGGAGGGGATTCCGCGGGACGGCCCGCGGGAGACTCTCAGGCCCGCGGGCCGGGAACGGCCGCGTCCGGCCGGACGCTCTTCACCCGGTCCCCGCCGCGCAGCACGCCCGCGAAGCCGACCAGACCGCACGACAACACCGTGACCAGGGCGAACGACACCATCAGGCTGGTCGCCTGGGCCAGCAGCCCGATCGCGCTCGGAGCGATCAGCCCCGAGGTGTACGTGATGGTCGCCACGCCCGCGATGGCGAGGCTCGGGTTGCTGCCGCTGCGGCCGGCCGCGGCGAAGCACAGCGGCACCACCACCGCGATGCCGAGGCCCGTCAGCGCGAAGCCGGCCATCGCCGCCGCGGGGTGCTGCGCGAGGACGATCAGCAGCCCGCCGCCGACGGCGACGACACCGCTCGCGCGGACCGTGCGCACCGCGCCGTAGCGGTCCACCACCCGGTCCCCGGCGATCCGGGCGACCGCCATGGTGAGCGTGAACCCGGTGGTGCAGGCCGCCGCGAGACCGGCCGAGGCGTCCAGCCGGTCCCGCAGGTAGACCGCCGACCAGTCGAGGCTCGCGCCCTCCGCGAAGACGGCGCAGAAGCCGATCGCGCCGATCAGCAGCGCGGAGCGGGGCGGCAGCGCGAACCTCGGCGGCGGCTCCTCGTCCACGGCGGACCGCAGGTCGAGGACACGGCCGGCCGCGGCGACGCCCACCGCGGTCAGCACACCGGCCGCGAGCGCGTGGTGCAGCCGGGCGTCCGTGCCGAGGTGCGCGGCGAGCGTGCCGGCCGCCGAACCGATCAGGGCGCCGACGCTCCACAGGCCGTGCAGCCCGGACATGATCGACCGGTCGAGCCGGTTCTCCACCTCCACGCCCAGGGCGTTCATCGCCACGTCGGACATGCCGGCCGTGGCGCCGTAGACGAACAGGGCCAGGCAGAGGGTGAGCAGGTTCGGGGCGACGGACGGCAGGACCAGCGCGAGCGTCCACAGCGCGATCAGCCCGCGCAGTGCGGTCCGGGCGCCGAAGCGGTGGCTGATCCGCCCCGCCAGCGGCATCGCGACGGACGCGCCGAGCGCGGGGAAGGCGAGCGCGAGCCCCAGCTGCCCCGGGCTCACGCCGGCATGGTCCTGGATCCACGGCACGCGGGTGGCGAACGAGCCGGTGACGGCGCCGTGCACGGCGAACACCGTCCCCACGGCGTACCGCGCCCGCCGCACCTCGCGCTGCCCGTACACCTCTGCACTCATGGTCCCGCCCCTCCCGGTCGCCCCGGGGCGTTCCCGGGGCGACCGGGAGGGG
>NZ_LIRG01000400.1 GCF_001419695.1 Streptomyces prasinopilosus | reverse complement strand
GCCGGGGCGGCCAGGCCCGGCGGCCGGCTCGCCACCAGCGCGTCGTCCCCGGCCGACCCCGGCCCGGCGCGCTCCCCGGAGCCGGGCGGGAGGGCCGGGGAGCGCGGTCACGGCCGGCCCGCCGCCCGCGGCCGGACCGCCGGGCTCCGAGGGCACCAGCATGTACACGGCCGTCGCCACCACGGGCACGGCCGCCAGCAGCAAGGCAGGACGTTTCACCGGAAAACCCCTCCACCGGTCAGCTCCGACACCTTGACCGCCGCCAGGACGACGAGCAGCGCGAGCAGCCCCAGACACGCCCCCGCCTGCAGCAGCGTCCGGCGCCTGCCCCGGGGCACGTACGCGAACACCACCGCCACCGCGCCCCCCGCCAGCAGCCCGCCCAGGTGACCCTCCCAGGACGTCACCACCGCGGAGACCACCAGCCACAGCAGCAGCCCGCCCATGAACCGGTTGACCGCCCGCATGTCCGCGCCGATCCGCCGGGCCACCACGTAGTACGCGGCCCCCAGCCCGAAGACCGCCCCGGACGCGCCGACCACGGAGTCCTGCGGCGCCAGCAGCAGCACCAGCACCGAGCCGCCCAGCGCCGACAGCAGGTACAGGACGAGGAAGTGGACACGGCCCAGCATCGGCTCGACGGCCCGCCCCAGGTTCCACAGCGCCACCATGTTCATCACGATGTGCAGGATCCCGAACGTGCCCTCGGTGGGCGGAAGGTGCAGGAAGGCACCGGTCAGCAGCCGGTACCACTCCCCGTTCACCAGGCCTTCCGCGCGGAAGCCCTCGAACACGGGCCCCCCGCCCCACACGTAGTGACCGCCGTCCGGCCCGACCAGCCCCGCGCCCAGCATCGCGAACCGGTCCACGACCTCCGGCAGCGCCAGCTCCGCCAGGTACGCCAGCACGCTGACGGCGATCAGCGCGTACGTCACCACCGGCACCGCGACGACGCGCCCGCCGGTCACCGTCCGGGCCTGCCGCACCGACCGCATGCCCTCCTTCACGCAGTCGGGGCACTGGTGGCCCACGGCCGCCTCCCGCATGCAGTCCGGGCAGATGTACCGGTCGCAGCGCACGCAGCGGACATGGCACTCCACCCCGGGATGGCGGTAGCAGGTGGTGACGGTGGCCTCGGAATCCACGGGCCGGCTCCTAGCGGGGGACGGGACGGACGAGCCGG
>NZ_LIRG01000040.1 GCF_001419695.1 Streptomyces prasinopilosus | reverse complement strand
CGAGGACCTGGCCGCCCAGGTGGACCCGGAGTACGTCCCGGGACCGGCGACGCTGCCCTGCTGACGCGCCCCTTCGCGACACCGCCCGCCCGCGGCCGACCGCTCCGGCCGCGGGCGCGGCCGGAGCCGGGGCCGCGGCCACTGGAGAACCGCCGGACCTCGGAGGACCGTCGCACGTCGGTCGTGGGCGAGCAGGCCCTCGGCGGGACGGAGGCAGCGGTGGATCCGGGGCCGGAACACGTTGAACCAGGGGGCCGGCCCCGGATCCCTGTCCGCGAGCGGACGCGTCCCCCGCCCTGTCTCCGCATCCCGCCAACCGGCGTTGACCTCAAGCGTGGTTGAGGCGTCAGGCTTCCCGCAGAACCCGAGAGGACACAGGGAGCGGGAAGAGATGAAGGCGATACAGGTGACGGCGTTCGGCGGCCCCGAGGCGCTGACCGTGGTGGAGATGCCGGATCCCGAACCGGGGCCCGGACAGGTCCTGGTCGATGTGGCGGCGGTGGACGTGATCAACCTCGACACCCATGTCCGCACGGGTGCCTGGAAGGACTTCTTCCCGGTCCCGCTGCCGTACGTCCCGGGAGGTGCGGTGGCCGGGACCGTCACAGCGGTGGGCACGGGCGTGCCCGGGACGCGGGTCGGCGAACGGGTGGCTGCCTGGCTGGACGGGGTCAGCGGCGGGTACGCGGAGCGCGCGGTGGCCGACGCGGCCTCCACGGCCCCTGTCCCGGACGGCGTCGATCTGCGGTCCGCCGCGGCGCTGATGCACGATCTGCCGACCGCGCTGCTGCTGCTCGACCTGGCGGAGATCAAGCCGCGGGACCGTGTGCTGATCACCGGCGCCGCCGGGGCGATGGGCCTGCTGCTGGTGCGGGCGGCGCACGCGGCCGGTGCGGTGGTGGTGGGCGCGGCGCGGGGTGCACGGAAACTCGAACTCGTCCGTGAGCAGGGCGCGGACGCGGCGGTGGACTACTCGGCCGAGGGCTGGGTGGAGGCGGCGAGGACGGCCGCCGGTGGAGAGTTCTCCGTGCTGCTGGACGGCGTCGGCGGGGAGTTGGGGACCGCCGCGCTGTCGGCGGCGGGGGACGGCGCGCGCATCTCGACGCACGGAGCGGCAGCGGGTGGATTCGCCCGGGTCGATACGGAGGTCGTCGCACGGCGGGGACAGCGGGTGAGCGGGATCGCCGCGGTGCGGATCGGACCGGACCGTGCCGGGGCGGTGCGGCGCCGCTGGGAGGAGGCCCTGCGAACGCGGTTCGCGGAGTTCCGGCCGGTGATCGGGCAGACGTTCGCGTTGGAGGAGGCGGGAATCGCCCATACGGCCATCGAGGCCCGGGAGGCGCCGGGCAAGACGCTGCTGATCCCCTGACGGGGCACGGCTCTGCGAGGGGAGTCGGGCTCCGGCCGGTGACGGCGGCGCAGTGGTGCGGGCCGTCCCGGCGCCCGTCCGCACCGCCCGCGCTCCCACCGGCCGGGATCCGGCCGCCCGGGTGGACCCGGAGTACGCCCCGGGACCGGCGACGCCGCCCCTCCGAGAGGCCGAACCAGCCCGGCCCCCTCCCGGCGCTCCTCACTCCGGCCCCTGCCTCTTGACCTGGCCTCGGCCCCGGGGCGACGGGAAGCGCACGAGGCCGCCCCTTCCCGTACCGGGTCCGCGCAGGACCCGTGCACGCCTTCGCCCCTGCCTGCCCGGCGGCACCGGGCGCGCGGAGACGGAGGCGCTCCGTGGCGGTGCGGTCAGCCGGCTGCCCCCTGGGGGGAGGCGCCGGTGGCTTCCCGGGTGGCCGCCCAGGACGCGAGCAGGCGCAGGCCCTCCTCGGAGGGGCTGTCGGGCTCGGCGACGTGGACGGTGAGGGTGAGACCGGGTCCGGCGGCCGTCTCCAGGCCCTCGTAGGCGAGGGTGAGGTCGCCGACGGCGGGGTGGTGGCAGCGCTTGGCTTGGTGCCGGTGCCGTGGCGGCGGACGTCGTGGGCGCCCCAGCGGGTGCGGAAGGCGTCGCTGCGGGTGGACAGCTCGCCGACGAGGTCGTGCGGCTCCTTGTCGTGCGGGTCGCGGCCGACCTCGGTGCGCAGGATGGCGACGGAGGTGTCGGCGGCCTGGTCCCAGTCGGGGAGAAGCGGCGGGAGGCGGGGTGAGGAAGGTGGAGCGGGTGAGGTTCACCTGGTTGCGGGGGCCGGCGTTTGTCCACCTCTCGACCGTACGGGCCGCGCGCCGCGGAAGGGATGTACCGCTGGTACACCTCTCGCCGGTGACTCGCTGCGTGCGCCGGGAGCGGGTTACCTGGTTGGTGTGGTCCTTCCCGCCGTCCGGTGGCGGTGGGGAGGCGCCACGGTCCCGTGCCCGCCGGCAGCAGCGGCCCAGCCCTCTGTCGCGGCCGCGGGCGTACCCGCACGCGGTCCGCCCCGGGCGGTCCGACCCCCGTACGTAAGGAACCCCTCATGCGCGGAGCAGTGATCCACGCCCCCGGCGACGTGCGCTTCGAGACCCTGGAGGATCCGAGGGTCATCCACCCCACCGACGCGGTCATCCGCACGGCCGTGACCTGTGTGTGCGGCTCCGACCTGTGGCCCTACCGCGGCGCGGAGCCGATCGGCGACCCGCACCCGATGGGCCACGAGTACGTCGGCTTCGTGGAGGAGGCCGGCGACGAGGTCACGTCCGTGAAGCCGGGCCAGTTCGTCGTCGGCTCCTTCGCCACCTCGGACAACACCTGCGCGAACTGCCTGAACGGCTTCCCGTCCCACTGCCTGCACCGTGAGTTCATGAGCACCTGCCAGGCCGACCGCGTCCGCATCCCCAACGCCCAGGGCACCCTGGTCGCCACCGACGAGGTGCCGGACGAGCGGTTCTGGCCCGGCCTGCTGGCCGTCTCCGACGTCATGGGCACCGGCTGGTGGGCCGCCGACGCCGCGGAGGTCGGGCCCGGCTCCACCGCCGTGGTCGTCGGGGACGGGGCGGTCGGCCTGTGCGCGGTGATCGCGGCCAGGGAGAGGGGCGCCGAGCGGATCATCGTGATGAGCCGCCACGAGTCCCGCCAGAGGCTCGCCCGCGAGTTCGGCGCCACCGACGTCGTCACCGAGCGCGGCGACGAGGGCATCGCCCGGATCAAGGAGATGACCGGCGGCATCGGCGCCGATTCGGTCCTGGAGTGCGTCGGTACCGCCCAGGCCGTGCGGCAGGCCCTGCACTCGGCCCGGCCCGGCGGCAACGTCGGCTTCGTCGGCGTCCCCCACGGCGTCGCGATCGACGGACAGGAGCTGTTCTTCTCCCACGTCGGCCTGCGCGGCGGTCCGGCCCCCGTGCGCCGTTACCTGCCCGACCTGATCGACCGCGTCCTGTCCGGCCGGATCGACCCGGGCAAGGTCTTCGACCTCACCCTGCCCCTGGACCGGGTCGCCGAGGGCTACCGGGCCATGGACGAACGCCGGGCCGTCAAGACCCTCCTCACGCCCTGACCCCGTACACCGGCGACACCCCGTGCTCCGCGTGTTCCGGACCGCTGCGGGTAGCAGGGACCTGTCTGTCCGTCGCCGGTGGCAGCGCAGCCCACGGCCGAGAGCGAAAGAGGTGCGGTGTGTCCGCCTCCCTGGTAGAAACCGTCGACATCGAGGCCCCCGTGTCCGTGACCTGGGCACTGTGGAGCGACGTGACCAAGTGGCCTTCCTTCCTCAGCCACGTCCGCATCGTGCAGCCGCTCGACGAACGCCGCTTCGCGTGGCAGCTGTCGTTGCCCGGTGCGGACAAGAACTTCGTCGCCGAACTGACCGAGGTGGTGCCCGAGAACCGGATCGCCTGGCGGACGACGGAAGGGGTCCACCACGCGGGCGTGGTCACGTTCCACCGGCTCGGCGACACGTCGAGCAGGGTGACCCTGCAGATCGAGTACGACCCGCAGGGCTTCGTCGAGCGTCTGGGGGCGCTGACGAATCTCGACTCCACGCTCGCCAACTACGACCTGGGCGAGTTCCAGAAGCTCGCGGAGACCGCGGCCGCCGCTTGAACCCGCGTCGGACGCCGGTGGCCGCCACGCCTTTCCCCTCGTGCCGGCCGTAGTCGCCGCCCCGACCTGGTACGACGCCACCGCGTTCGCCGGTACGCTCGCCGCGACGGACGCCTCCGGAGTCACCCGCTGTACCGTCGAGCTCGACCGGAGCCCCACGACCGCCGGCGGTGCCACCGTGACGCGGACCGGCACCGCCGTCACTCGGACGGGGCGCACCGACGACACCGTGGCGAGGCCCTGACATGCGACGCGTGCTGCTGACCCTCGCCACGGTGGCGGCTCTGACAGGCTGCTCGGTCTTCGGCCGGGACGCCTCCTGCACTCGGGCGGACATGGACTCCGCGGTCTCCGTGGTGTGGCGGCCCGCCGACTTCGGCGGCACGGACGCGGCGGTGGTCCGCGTGTGCGTGAAGGACAGGTGCGAGGAGCGGGAGTCCGGCGACGCGGACGACCCGGTCGCGGGGGTGTCGGTCCGGCTCCCGGACGACGTCGGCGCCGTCACCGTCCCGGTGCGCCTGAAGGTGACGGCGGCGCGGGACGACCGGATTCTCGTGGACGCCGGCCGCCGCGCACGGTTGACGGAGCAGCACCCCAACGGCACCTCGTGTGCGCCCGGAGCATGGACGGCAACCTTCCGCGCCGACCCCGACAAGGGGCTCACCTCACCCGAGGGCCTGTCCCTGCGGTGAGACGACCGGGCCCTGACCAGGGCGAGCCGGTCAGGCCCTCGTCCCCTCCCGGAGGAGAGGGCCCGATTGCCCGGCGGGCCGGTTTCCGGCTCTCCAGGTCAGCAGCTCCGTAAGGCAGTTGCCCGACGATCGCGCTCCGCTCGTCGACGGCCACCCGGGCCCACGGCTCCCCGGACGGCTCTCCCTATCCGATGCCGGTGGCGTCGAGCAGCCGGACCACGTCCTTGCGCCCGTACCCGAGCAGCCGGGCCCGGTGCACGCCCGTGAGCAGCAGGTGGGCGGCGAGGTGCGCCGCCTCTCCGTCCCGCTCGTCGCCGAGCCACTCCGGGGGCTTCTCGATCCCGAGGCCGTTCATCACCAGCTCGTGCCCGCGCCGGACTTCGGCGACGGTACCGGCGACCGCGTCCAGCAGCGTCCTGCCCGGCCGTTCGCACTCCAGGGCGAAGTGCCCCCGGTCGACCGGCAGGCATCCGTCCGGCGGCCGCTCCCGCAGTCCCGCGTACCGCTCGTCCCCGAACCCGGCCGCGTCGAACTCCTCGTGCACCAGGCAGAACCGGTGGAACCCGGCTGGCACCGGAGGCGGTGACGGCGCGCACTCCCAGCCCGCGTCCTCGTACACCCGCCGCTTCACCTCCTCCCCGTCGGCGTGCGTCACGGTGAGACCACTGGCGTCGTTGCGGCCGGTGGTGGTGCCGTCGGGATTGCGGTGAAAGGACAGACTCATGGGTGCTCCCGTGATCCGCGAGGGGAATGAGCAGGGACGAGGGGGGTGAAGGAGAATCCCCCGTCGCCGGATCAAACGGCTCACGACCCCCGCCCGTGCCCGCCCTCGGCGTCCCCACCCGATCGCGTGAGGACGGGGGTGCGGGTTGACATCCGGCGGCCCGCACCCCGTACTCGGCCACCGTGCACGGCCTCCGGCGCGGCCGGCGCCGACCCGTGCGTACAGGGGCCCTTCGGTCACGAGGGGCTCGCCCCTCCCCCGGCATCCGGTGGAGGTTCGGCGGGAAGGGTGTGACGCCTGCCCCATCGAGACGCCGGAGGAGGGACGGGGGACGCGTCCGTGAGCCTTCCTCCGCCTCTCCCCCCACCGGCGGAGCGGAGCACTCGGGTCCCGGCCGGCCCCTTTCCCTCCTGAACAGGGCCCCTGCCACGCCACCACACCCGCCGACCAGCCCCTTTCACCTGTCAGCGCGGGAGGGAAGAGGAGCACCGACTTCCAGGAGAAGAATCCGAAATAGTAGAAAGTAAGCACACTCGACACCTTTGACGCCCTTGAAGTGCCTCCACCCGCAGTCAGGAGAGGGCGTCAACCACTTGCAATGCGCCATACATCTATCGAGGGTGTCTCGAATCGATCTTCAACCGTCCAAGACGATCACCTTAGGATTGCAACACTGCAATGCCCTGCTTGAGGTGCGGGCATATGCGGGGGGAATGGGGGATGGTTTGGCGTATTGACAGGTGATCTGATCCCTGTCGGTGGGGGGAAGGCGCCTCCGAACGGGGAGCGCCGATATCTACGTTCTTGGAGGGCGAGCAATGGATCCGGTCGCGGGATTCACTTTCGGCGCGGGATTGCTGACGCTGGGCGCGGTGGTTCATTACATGAAGAGCCAAGTCGCGAGCGGCAGCATCCACCGCAACTCTGCGATTGGAATTCGGACCAAGGCGACGATGTCTTCCGACCACGCATGGCAGGCAGGGCACGCCTCAGCGGCCCCGATGCTGACGGTGACCTTCCTGACCGCCTATGCCACAGGTGCCCTTTCGCTGGCACTCGGCCTGGCGCTCACGCTGAGCGATACCGAGAATGCGGCTGTCGTCATTGTTCCGTCGGCCGGCCTCGTAGGGGTTCTCGGACTTCTCACCGCAGCAGCGATCAAGGCGAATTCGACTGCGCGTGCAGTCGGTCATTCAGACAGATAGTTCAGCTCACGCTGAGCTGCATGACGGAGGACAACGTGAAGTTCAGGTCGAGAAACACGGTCGTCGCAGTGGCGGCCGGCGCCATCCTCGTGGCAGGCGGCGTCACCACCCAGACCGCCTTCGCCGCCGACGGGCGCGAGGCTTCCGCACCGGGCAAGGCGCAGCTCAAGGTGACGGCGCAGGGGACCGTCAAGTACACCGATGCCGAGCTTCTCCAGCTGCTGCTCGCCGCCCAGGGTCCGATCGCGGAAGCGCACCCCGAGCTGAAGCAGATGCTCGGATTCAACCCCGACAAGCCTCACACCGACGAGGAGGCGCTGAACCAGATCATCACGCAGTTCCTGGCCGCCCACCCCGGGTTCCACGAGAACGTGGCGGTGCCGTTCTATTCCGGCGACCCCGTGCGCGTCGACGCGGCTCTCCGTGACTTCTCGATCTCCTTCAACAAGTGGGTCGAGGAGACCGCCGAGCCGTCGCCCAACGGCGAGGCGCAGCCGGCCGGCTGGTTCTGGATGGGTGCGAACGTGGCCATCTACGTGAACGCCGTGGGGGCCGCCAACGCCGTCGCGTACACGAATGCCGGGGTCGCCACCAACGCCCTCGCGACCCTCGTGGTCGTCACGTGGTACCTCGAGGACGGCAGCCCGACCGGCTCGGGCATCGAGCGCGACGCGTTCGTCGAAGCCCTGACCTCCGCGCTGACGTGAGTCACGACCCGGCGACCACCGAGCAGAACGCCGATGAGCGGGCCGCCGAGAGGGAAGGGTCCGGGCCGATCCGCTCGGCACCGGCCCTGGTCTCCGCCACGGGCGGCATTCTCCTGGTCGGAGTTCTGCTGGCTGGATCGATCTTCTTCTCGCTCCCGAGCAACGTGCTCTCCACACGCGACGGGGGTGAACTCCGATCGCTGTCAGCGAGGTTCCTGCCCCAGAGCTGGGCATTCTTCACGAAACCTCCGAACGACCCGGAGTTCGTCCCGTACGTCGTGTCTGACGACGGTGTCGCCTATGCGGCGCGACTGCCCAATTCGCGCTCGGACAATCTCTACGGCCTCACGCGACGTCAGCGTGCTCAAGGGCCCGAGGTAGCCGGCATGGTGAACCAGGTGCAGGAGTGGGAGGACTGCGAGGAGACGGAAGGAGACTGCCCAGTGGTGGTCGCCGGGTCTTCGGCGCCTGTCTCTGTCACGAACTCGTCATCGGTCCCCACCCTGTGCGGGAGATTGGTGCTCGTGGAGACGAGGCCTGTCCCGTGGAAGTTCCGCGAAAAGTATGAGGGGTGGCGTCTCGACAAGAAGGCTGCTCTTGTGGAGGCGAAGTGCTCACGAAGAAAGTAGTCGCTTCGATGGAACGGGCCCTCTGGCGCTTCCCCGCCGAGTCCCGTGCGCTCGGTGTGGGCAGATCCACGATCGCGCTCGCCCAGGCGTCCATCATGATCTTCACGCCGGCGTCCTACCTCTTCGTTCCGGTGGGCGCGGACGAGACAAGGATCGACTGTTCGACGTCGGCCCAGGCCGTCTCGTTGTACTGCCTGGCCGACTCCGCGGATCGGCAACTCCTCAACCTCCTCGTCCTGGCTTCCCTTCTGGTGGTCGCGAGCGGGATCCTTCCTCGCTACACGACGGTGCTCCATTTCTGGACGTCTCTTTCCATCGGGCAGTCGATATCACTGCCCGACGGTGGCGACGCCGTCGCGCAGGTCGTCACCTTCTTCCTCATTCTGGCCTGCGCCAACGACAAGCGGACGTGGCACTGGCAGAAGCCGGACGACCGGGAAGGGAAGGGATCGGTCCGGCAGGGCATCGCCTGGGCCGGCTGGTGGGGCGTGCGACTCCAGGTCGCGTACATCTACCTCAACAGCGCGGTGGCGAAGCTACCCGTCGACCAGTGGGCGGAGGGCAGTGCGACCTACTACGTCGCACGCATGGAGAACTTCGGGGCGGGCGGCCTGTTCGCCGATCTTTTCCGGTGGGCGACGAGCATCACCCTCATCGCCCTCCTGTCCGCCTGGGGAACGATTCTCGGAGAATCCCTGATCGCGTTCCTCCTGCTGCGACGCGGATCCCGGCAGGCGCTCGCTGCGGCTGTCAGCACGTGCCTCCATCTCCTGATCATCCTGCAGCTCGGAATCGTCTCCTTCGGATTCATCATGGTGGGGGCGGTGATCTGCGCGGCTTCCAGAGGCATCGATGCGCATGCTCCGCGATGGAGGGATGCACTCGCGCGCGCCCGAGGTTCCGCCCCGGGCGGTCACCCCGCCGCGCCGGCGGATCCCGAGCCGGCCGGCAGGACCGACGCGGTGAAGATCGGAGCATGAGGTGACCGGGCCGCGGGGCCCGGGCGATGACGGGCACGGTGTCCCCCTCGGCCGGGAACGGCGGCGGGTCCAGGGCGGCGCGAAGAGAGGGACGCGCGGGAACTTCGCCGCAGCACCGGTGACACCACCGGCAGCGTGGAACCGTCCCCCTTGTGCACCGCGCGTCAGTGTGCGGTGCGCAAGGGGCTCAGTAGTAGACCGCGATCCTGCCCCGGGGTCCTTCGACGACCTCGACAGGGGTGTCGAAGATGTCCGTGAGGATGTCGTCACGCATGATCTCGTCCGGGCTGCCGAAATGGCGCACGGTCCCGTTCTTGACCGCGCAGATGCGGTCGGCGTAGTGGCCGGCGAAGTTGATGTCGTGCAGCACGATCACGATCGTGCGCCCGAGTTCGGTGGCCGCGCGGCGCAGGTGCTGCATCATCTGTACGGAGTGCTGCATGTCGAGGTTGTTGAGGGGTTCGTCCAGCAGCAGGTAGTCGGTGTCCTGCGCGAGCACCATCGCGACGTAGGCGCGTTGCCGCTGACCGCCGGACAGTTCGTCGAGGTAGCGGCCTTCGAGCTCCCGCAGTCCCAGGAAGTCGATGGAACGGCTGACGACTTCCTCGTCGTGGGGGGTGAGGCGCCCCTGCGAGTGGGGGAAGCGTCCGAATCCGACGAGCTGGCGCACGGTGAGGCGGGTGACGAAGTGGTTCTCCTGGCGCAGGATCGAGACGATCTTGGCGAGGTCCTTCGAGTTCGTGCCGGCGATGTCGTAGCCGGCGATCTCGATCGATCCCGAGTCGATGCCCAGCAGTCGGCCGATCATGGTCAGCAGTGTCGACTTGCCGGCGCCGTTGGGGCCGACGAGTGCGGTGAGTCCGCCGGCGGGGATGGTGAGGTCGACGGGGCCGATCGCGACGTCGCTGGTGTAGCGCTTGGCGACCTGCGTGAGGGTGATCACAGCCGTCCCTTTCTCAGGATGTGGACGAGGAAGAACGTGCCACCGACGATCTCGATGATGACGCCGACCGAGCCGGCCGCGTAGAAGACGTTCTTGAGGACGAAGTAGGCGCCCCCCAGGACGACGACGCCGGTGAGCCAGGCGACGGGGAACACGTAGCGGTGATCGTGGGTGTCGGCGAGCTGGTAGGCGAGCATCGCGACGAGGAACCCGAAGAACGTCATCGGGCCGATGAGCGAGGTGGAGACGGCCATCAGCACCGAGACGAGCAGCAGCACGACGATCGTCTCGCGCCGGTGGTTCACGCCGAGGTTGAGGGCGGCCTCGCGGCCGAGCGCGAGGACGTTCAGGCGCCGTCCCCCGGCCCACAGCATCCCGCCGGCGACCGCGGCGATCGGCAGGGAGAGGGCGAGGTAGCTGGCGTCGGCGTTGGCGATGCTGCCGATCAGGCGTGCGGTGAGCACGTCGAACTCGGTGGGGGTCAGCATCCGTTGCATGAAGGTCGCCAGCGCCCCGAGACCGCCGCCGAGGACGATCCCGATCAGGAGCATGAGCTGGAGGTTGCCGTACTTGCCCGACAGCAGCCGGCCGTAGAGCACGGCGGCGAAGCAGACCATGAGGACGACCTGCGTGACGAATTGCCACACGCCTTGCACGAGGGTGGCGCCGGCGATGCCGAGGAAGAACACCGCACCGGTCTGGATCACCCGGTAGAGGGACTCGAATCCCATGATCGAGGGAGTGATGATGCGGTTGTTCGTGACGGTCTGGAACGCGACCGTCGCCAGCGCCTGGCAGAACGCGACGAGGACGACGATGACGACGTTCGTCGCCCGTAGCTCGGCTATGCGCCAGAAGCCGGTACTGCCGAAGGGCATCGGGTTGTCCCAGGCGAGGTTGCCGAAGACGATGAGCACGCTGAGGACGGCCAGCGTGGTGAGGACGGCCCAGTAGCAACGGTGTGCTCGTGCGGTCGGCAGGGCGCCGGAACGGCGGGCCGTGCGGGGGGAAGCGGGGGCGAGAGTCTGTTCAGGCATGGCGGCGCTGTCTCAGCAGGAGGGAGATGAACACGACCGAGCCGAAGATCGCCAGGATCAGGGCGACCGGCACCTCGAAGGGCATGACGACGACGCGGCCGATGATGTCGCAGACGGTGACCGTCGCGATGCCCGTCAGGCACACCCAGGGCAGATTCGATCGGAGGTCGTCGCCGCGGAACAGGGAGACGATGTTGGGGACGATGAGTCCGAGGAAGGGCAGGTTGCCGACGACGACGGTGACGATGCCGGTGGCTCCGGCGATGAGTCCGGTACCCAGCAGCACGATCCTGTTGTAGTTCAGGCCGACGTTGGTGGCGATGTCCTGGCCGAGACCGGCCACGGTGAAGCGGTCGGCGGCGACGAACACCGCCACGACGATGATCGCGACCGCCCACAGCGGTTCGTACTGGCCGCGCAGCACCGAGGTGAACGAGCCCAGGAACCACACCCCCATGCTCTGCAGCATGTTCGTGGACAGCGCGATGTAGGAGGAGACGGCACCGACGACGGCACCGAGCATCATGCCCACGACGGGGACGATGATCGAGGAGCGCAACGTCACCCGGCGCAGGAACAGGAAGAAGATCATCGTTCCGGCGAAGGCGGCGACGACCGC
This sequence comes from Streptomyces prasinopilosus, assembly GCF_001419695.1. Lineage (GTDB taxonomy): Bacteria > Actinomycetota > Actinomycetes > Streptomycetales > Streptomycetaceae > Streptomyces > Streptomyces prasinopilosus. Next base: position 1,436 of record NZ_LIRG01000040.1, on the reverse strand, counting down.
GGCGCACATCTTCACCAGCAGCGGCGCCCCGGGCACGAGGACCGTGATCAGGAGCAGCCCGAGTCCGGCCCACTCCGTCGTGCCGGTGGTGGTCGGTTCCACGAAGCGGTTCTGCGTGAGCTGCTGCATCACCAGGCCCGACATCGCCATCGCGGCTCCCGCGAGCACGAGCGCGATGGTCCGGGGGACACGGGTGATGGTGAACATCTCGGCCCCGTCCTGCGCGCCGAAGATGTCGTAGACACCGACGAAGAGGGACAGGACGACGAGCCCCGTGGTGACGGCGAGGCCGATCAGCAGCGGCCAGGTGAACAGGCGGGCCTTGGGCACGCGGGTGCGGGAGGGCCCGGCGGCCGCGCGGGGTGGACGCTCGACTGCCGGGGTGCCGGTGGGCGGGAGGGACATGCCGGTGCGCTCTCGGTCGAGGACGGGGTGGTCCGTGCGGCATCGGTGGTGTCACCTCGCCACGACGGGGCTGCGGGCCGGACCGGGAGCGCCGGTCCGGCCCGCGGTCTCAACAGGCCGTGCCCGAACCGTCAGGCGTTCGCCTCGAGCTTGTCGGCGAGGTCGTTGAAGAAGGCGGTGTAGGTCTGAATGCCCTCGTTCACGTAGGTGAGCTGCGGGAAGTAGACGATGTTGTCGTTCTTGACGGCGGGAACGTTCTTCAGCGCCTTGGACTCCACCAGCAGTTCGTTGGACGGAACGTAGGCTTCGGACGTGTTGGCGCTGACGGCCGCGTCGCGGTCGAGCACGATCATCAGATCGGGCTTCGCTGCGGCGATCGCCTCGACGGAGAGGTCGTCGCCCTGGTGGTCGGTGGAGCCGTCGGCCTCGATCGCGGGCGTCAGGCCGAGGATGTCGAAGACCGGGCCGACCGTACGGCCGGTGCCCGGTGCCGCGTAGTTGATCTCGCCGCCCGAGGTGATCACCCCGATCACACCGTCCTTCGGGTCGTAGGCGTCCTTGGCCCGTGCGATCGCGGCGTCGAAGTCCTCGACGAGCTTCCGCGCGTCCTCCTCATGCCCGAAGATCTTCCCCAGACCCTCCACCTGCCGCTTCAGTTCCTCGTCGAAGGGCTTTCCCTCCCGCGGGTCCAGCTCGACGATCGCCGCGTCGGGGGCGAGCTTCCTGATGTCCTCGCGGTACGAGGCGAAGCGCTGCCCGTTGATGACCAGGTCGGGCTCGACCGCGACGACCGCCTCGAGGTCGGGTTCGTTGTGCGACCCGAGGTTCACGATCGACTTGTCGGTCTTGTAGGGGTTGTCCTTCGCGATCAGGTCGACCGGGGCGGCGGCCAGTTCCACACCCCAGTCGGACAGCGTCTGGAACGTGCGGTTGTCGGTCGCGACGACGCTCTTCGCCGGCACCTCGACCTTCTGCGTGCCGTGGTTGTCCTCGATCTCGACCGACGACGCCGCGGTCTCCTTCGCGGCGGC
>NZ_LIRG01000004.1 GCF_001419695.1 Streptomyces prasinopilosus | reverse complement strand
ACCGTCGTCGGCGAGGCCGCCACCGTCGAGCAGGCCCTGGTCCGCGTCCCCGCGCTCCGCCCCGACGTGGCCGTCCTCGACGTCCGCCTGCCCGACGGCGACGGGGTGACCGTGTGCCGCGAGCTGCGCTCGACGCTGCCGGATCTGGCCTGCCTGATGCTCACCTCGTTCGACGACGAGGAAGCCCTGCTGGACTCGATCATGGCGGGCGCCTCCGGCTACGTGCTGAAGCAGATCCAGGGCTCGGACCTGGTCACGGCCGTGCGGACGGTGGCCTCCGGACAGTCCCTGCTCGACCCGAGCGCCACCACCCGCCTGATGGCCCGGCTGCGGCAGGAACAGGAACCGGAGGAGGAGCAGGACGCCCTGCCGGGACTGACCGAACGCGAACGGGAGATCCTCGCCCTGATCGGTGAGGGGCTGACCAACCGGCAGATCGGCCAGCGGCTGTACCTGGCGGAGAAGACGGTGAAGAACCACATCTCCCGGCTGCTCGCCAAGCTCGGTGTGGAACGCCGGATCCAGGCCGCCGTGATCGCCACCCAGGCACGGGACCGGCCGCGGCGCACGAGCCGCTGACACCCGGTCCACCGACCGGTGGGTGACGGCCGGACCCCGCCCGCTACCGTGGACCTGCCGGACACACGCCGCCGGTGGGGCGAGCGAACGGGAGGACCACGGGTGGAGAGCTCCGAGCGGGACGGGGACACCCGTCCGCTGCTGCCGCAGATGCGGCTGGACGAACTGCTGGAGGAGCTCCAGGCCCGGATCGACGCGGCCCGCGGCACGCGGGACCGGGTGCACAGCCTGCTGGAGGCCGTCCTCGAGGTGGGCCGCGAGCTGGACCTCAAGCAGGTCCTGCACAGCATCGTCGACGCCGCGGCGGTGCTGGTGGACGCCGAGTACGCCGCCCTCGGCGTGATCGGACCCGACGGCAAGCGGCTGTCGGCCTTCCACACGGTCGGCGTCAGCGAGGAGGAGATCGCCCGCATCGGCCACTACCCCGAGGGCCACGGCATCCTCGGGGAGCTGATCCGGCACCCCCAGCCGCTGCGGCTGGCGAAGCTGTCCGGGCACCCCGCGTCCTTCGGCTTCCCGGCCCACCACCCGCCGATGAACAGCTTCCTCGGCGTCCCCATCCGGGTCCGCGACCAGATCTTCGGCAACCTCTACCTCACCGAGAAGCGGGCCGGGGCGCAGTTCGACGAGGAGGACGAGTCGGTCCTGTCGACCCTCGCCGTCGCCGCCGGCGTCGCCATCGACAACGCCCGGCTGTACGAGGAGTCCCGGCTGCGGGAACGGTGGCTGCAGGCGAACACGGAGATCACCCACGCCCTGATGTCCGGCAGCGGAGGCAGCGAGGCCCTGCTGCTGATCGCCGAACGGGCCATGGAGATCACCGGCGCGGCGCTCGCCGAGGTGGCGGTGCCGATGGAGGGCACCGCGTCCCTGACGGTGGAACTGGCCCTGGGGCATGAGGCGGAGGCCCACCGCGGGCTCGTCGTCCCCGTCGACGACAGCCTGCTGGGCCGGGCATTCACCAGCGCCGCCCCCGTGACCAGCCCGGACGTCTCCTGCGACGCGCGGGTGTCGTCCGGACCGCCGCGCTTCGCCGGCCTCGGCCCGGCGGTGGCCGTGCCCGTGGGGTCCGGGGACGGCGTACGGGGCATCGTCCTGCTGGTGCGCGCCGCGGGCGGCGTCGAGTTCTCCGAGAAGGAGATCGAGCCGCTGCAGGGCTTCGCCGCGCAGGCCGCCGTGGCCGTGGAACTGGCCGAGCGCCGCCGCGCAGCCGAACAGATCGCGGTGCTCGAGGACCGCGACCGGATCGCCCGGGACCTGCACGACCTGGCGATCCAGCGGCTGTTCGCCACCGGGATGACGCTGCAGAGCGCCGGCCGCTTCATCGAGCACAAGGAGGCCTCCGAGCGGGTCTCCCGCGCGGTGGACGACCTGGACGAGACCATCAAGATCATCAGGTCGACCATCTTCGGCCTGCGCGCCCACGACGCCGCCTCCGGCACCGGGCTGCGGGCCCGTGTCGTGCGGGTGGTCGGCGAGACGGCCCCCGTGCTGGGCTTCGCGCCCAGCGTGCGGATGGAGGGCCTGGTCGACACCCACGTGCCGAAGGAGACCGCCGACCACCTGGTGGCCGTCCTGTCCGAGGCCCTGGCCAACACCGCCCGGCACGCGCGCGCCGGCCGGGTCGAGGTGGCCCTCGAGACCGACGGCCGCGAGGTGCGGCTGACCGTCGCCGACGACGGCGTGGGCATACCGGAGGGGGGCCGCCGCAGCGGACTGCGCAACATGGCCGAACGCGCCGCGCAACTGGGCGGCGACCTGGAGATAGACAGCGCCCCGGACCGCGGCGCCACCCTGGTCTGGCGCGTGCCCGTGCGCGAGGGCTAGCCCGTCGCGCGCGCTCCACGCCGGTGGCTCGGGCACGTCCGCCCGGTGTGTGCCCCGGTCCCGCGCGGGGTACCCCGTGCGGGACCACCGGAGCCCTCCACTGGGCCTCCCGGGGAAGGAGCGCCGACGTGACCGGCTGGATCTGGGAGTACGAGGGATACGATCCCGCCGAGGTGCGCCTGCGCGAGTCGCTGTGCACGCTCGGCAACGGCTTCTTCGCCACCCGGGGGGCGCTGCCGGAATGCGTCGCCGACGACGTGCACTACCCGGGGACGTACGCGGCCGGCTGCTACGACCGGCTCACCTCCGAGGTGGCCGGGCGGCGCGTCGAGAACGAGGACCTCGTCAACCTGCCGAACTGGCTGCCCCTGCGGTTCCGGCTGCCCGGAGGACCCTGGCTGACCCCCGACACGACACCCGTGCTCGACCACCGTGAGACCCTCCGGATCTCCTCGGGGCTGCTGGAGCGACTGACCCGGTACGACCTGGGGGAGGGCCGGGTGCTGAGGGTGCGCCAGGAACGCCTGGTGCACATGGCCGACCCCCATCTGGCCGCGCTGCGCACCGAGTTCACGGCCGAACGGTACTCCGGCGCGCTCGAGGTCGAGGCGGCCCTCGACGGCGGCGTCACCAACGCGGGGGTGGCCCGCTACCGGGACCTGGACGGCCGGCACCTGACCCACGTGCACGGCGGCAGCGCGGCACCGGACACCGTGTGGCTGCACTGCCGCACCCGCACCTCCGACGTCCGGATCGCCCTCGCGTCCCGGCTGTCCTCCGAGGCGCCCGTCACCTTCCGCAAGGAGAACCCGCGGGCCGTCCAGCTGACCCGGCTGCACCTGACCGCGGGCCGTGCGGCGACCGTGGACAAGGTCGTCGCGCTGTACACCTCGCGCGACCCGGCCATCAGCGACCCCCTGCACGCCGCCGTCGACCGGGCGGACCGCGTCGCCCGCTTCGAGGAACTGCTGGAGTCCCACCGGACGGCCTGGGGACAGCTGTGGCGCCGGGGCGAACTGGAGGTGCCCGGCGAGGCCGGTACCATCCTGCGCCTGCACCTCTTCCACGTGCTGCAGACCCTCTCCCCGCACACCGAGGACCTGGACGTCGGGGTGCCGGCCCGGGGACTGCACGGCGAGGCCTACCGCGGGCACGTCTTCTGGGACGAACTGTTCGTGCTGCCCTACCTCAACCTGCACTTCCCGGAGGTCTCCAGGGCCCTGCTGCACTACCGGTACCGGCGCCTCGACCGGGCCCTCGCCGCCGCCCGGGACGCCGGCCGCCTGGGGGCCATGTTCCCCTGGCAGAGCGGCAGCGACGGCCGGGAGGAGGCCCAGCAGCTCCACCTCAACCCGCGGTCGGGCCACTGGCTGCCCGACCACTCCCGGCTCCAGCACCACGTGGGATCGGCGATCGCGTACAACGTGTGGCAGTACTGCGAGGCCACCGGCGACGCCGAGTTCCTGCACACCAAGGGCGCCGAACTGCTGCTGCAGATTTCCCGCTTCTGGTCGGACGCCGCCGCCTACGACCCGCTCCTGGGCCGGTACCGCATCAAGGGCGTGATGGGGCCCGACGAGTACCACGACGCCTACCCCGACGCCGCCGAACCCGGACTGGACGACAACGCGTATACCAACGTCACCGCGGCCTGGGTGCTCGCCCACACCCTCGACGTGCTGCGCACCCTGCCCGAGCCCCGCCGGCGGGAACTCGACGAACGGACCGGTCTGGACCGGAGCGAACTGGAGAAGTGGGAGGAGGTTTCCCGGGCCCTGCACGTACCGTTCCACGACGGGGTCATCAGCCAGTTCGAGGGGTACGGAAAGCTCGCCGAACTCGACTGGAAGGAGTACCGGCGGCGCTACGGGGACATCCGGCGCCTGGACCGGATCCTGGAGGGCGAGGGCGACACCGTCAACCGCTACCGGGCCTCGAAGCAGGCGGACGTCCTGATGCTCGGGTACCTGTTCTCCCCGGCCGAACTGCAGGGCCTCTTCCGCCGGCTGGGGTACGAGCTGGACGAGGCGACCTGGCGGCTGACGGTGGACCACTACCTGCACCGCACCAGCCACGGGTCCACGCTCAGCGGTCTCGTCCACGGCTGGGTGCTGGCCCGGGACCGGCGCGCCGAGGCCTGGACGTTCTGCCAGGAGGCCCTGCGCGGGGACATCGCCGACGTCCAGGGCGGCACCACCGGCGAGGGCATCCACCTCGGGGCCATGGCCGGCACGCTCGACCTGGTCCAGCGGGGACTGCCCGGCCTGGAGACGCGCGACGGCGGCCTCCGGCTGGATCCGGTGCCCCTGCCGGAGCTGTCCTCCTACGGCTTCACCCTGCGCTACCGCGGCCACTGGGGCGTCCGGCTGCGGCTGGAGAGCGGACGTCTGGAGATCACCGTGCCGCCGTCGGGACCCGGGCCCGTCGACGTGCGCCTCCCGGACCTCGTGGCCCGCCTCCGGCCGGGGGAGACGGGCCACCTGCCCCTGCCGGACTGACGGTCCGGCAGGGCGGGGCGGTCACTTGTGGAACGGTATGTACCCGTTGCCGTCCCGGTCGGAGCCGCGCTTGGTGTACGCGTGCACGTCGGCGCGGTTGCCCGTGGGCTTGACGAGGTAGATCGTGTCCTTGTCGTTGTTCCAGATGAAGTTGCAGTTGTTGCGGTAGGCGACGTTGTTCTTGTCGGAGTCGGTGCCGTGGCCGCCGCGCAGCTTCACGTGGTCGCGGGGCTCGAGGTGGTGGTTGCTCCTGAAGACGAACCGGTTGCCGGCGGCGTCCTTGACGACGTACCCCTTGAGGTTCACGGTCCTCGTCGACGAGTAGTTCTTGATCGTCAGGTACTCGTCACGGGTGTTGCCCGTGGAGCACTTGTTGGAGTCGGGTCCCGGAGCGTCGTACTGGACGCCACGGACCTTGAGCGCGGAGTCGTACTCCGCGGCGTGCGCCGGAACGGCCGTCAGTGCGGCCAGGGCGCCCGCGACGGCGGTGGTGGCGACGGCGGCGGTGCGTATGCGCATGAACTCATCCCCCCTGCACGATCCTTGTGTGAGGATCATGTGGTTATTCGGTGAAGGTCGGATAGTACACAACTCCGATCACCCTCACCTCCACCGGCCCCCGGACCGGGCGGGCCCGCGGCGCCACCGGGCGCGCCGGACCCCGCGGACGCACCGGACCCCGCGGACACGGCGGAGCGCCCGCCCGGTCCGTGAGGACCGGACGGGCGCTCCGCGGTGCGTCGTTACGACCGCCGTCAGGTCACGCGCCGCTCTCCCGCAGCATGTCCTCGCGCTCGACGAGCTTCACGCGCTCGCGTCCCTGCGGCTCGCCCAGCGCCTTCTCCGCGGCGTCCAGCTTGTACCAGCCGTCCCAGGTGGTGTAGCGGACGGAGTGCTCGGCGAGGAACGCGTCCACGGCCTCGGGCTCGGGCGTCGCGGGCGTCTGCAGCCGTCCGTTCGCGAAGTCGTCCAGCAGGTTCGCCACCGTCTCGTTGGCGTCGCCCTTGGTGTGGCCGATCAGGCCGATGGGACCGCGCCGGATCCAGCCGGTGACGTACGTGGACGTCAGGTGCTCGCCGTTCTCCTGGATGACCCGGCCGCCCTCGTCGGGCACGGTGCCGGAGTCGATGTCCCAGGGCAGCTTGGGGAGCCTGTCGGAGAGGTAGCCCACCGCGCGGTAGACCGCGGTGACGTCCCAGTCCTTGAACCGGCCGGTGCCCCTGACGTTCCCGGTGCCGTCGAGCTCGGTGCGCTCGGTGCGCAGGCCGATCACCCTGCCGTCCTCGCCGAGGATCTCCGACGGCGCCTCGAAGAAGTGCAGGAACAGCTTGTGCGGGCGGTCGCCGGCATCGCGGATCGCCCACTTCTCCAGCGTCTTCGCGACCATGTCGGCCTGCTTGTTGCCGCGCCGGGTGGCGATCGAGCCCTCGTCGTAGTCGATGTCCTCGGGGTCGACGACGACCTCGATGCTGGGGGAGTGGTCCAGCTCCCGCAGCTCCATCGGGCTGAACTTCGCCTGCGCCGGGCCGCGGCGGCCGAAGACGTGGATCTCGCGCGCCTTGTTGGCCCGCAGTCCCTCGTGGACGTTCGGCGGGATCTCCGTCGGCAGCAGCTCCTCCGCCGTCTTGGCGAGGATGCGCGCGACGTCGAGGGCGACGTTGCCCACCCCCAGCACGGCGACCTTCTCCGCCTCCAGGGGCCAGGTGCGCGGCACGTCCGGGTGGCCGTCGTACCAGGAGACGAAATCGGCGGCGCCGTAGGAGCCGTCGAGGTCGATGCCCGGGACGGAGGACATCGCCCGGTCGGCGGTCGCGCCGGTGGCGAAGATCACGGCGTCGTAGAACGCGCGCAGGTCGTCGAGGTGGATGTCGGTGCCGTAGTCCACGTTGCCGAACAGCCGGATCTGCGGCTTGTCGAGCACCTGGTGCAGGGCCGTGATGATGCCCTTGATCCGCGGGTGGTCGGGAGCGACGCCGTACCGGATCAGACCGAACGGCGCCGGCATGCGCTCGAAGATGTCGATCGAGACACCGGGATCGGCGGCGGCGTCGGACTTGAGCAGGGCGTCGGCGGCGTAGATCCCGGCGGGGCCGGATCCCACGACGGCTACCCGCAGGGGGCGGGGCATGGTCAGGTTCCCTTCGAGCGATGACAAGAGCCTCTCCGGGAATCCTAAACTAAGGCATACCTAACCTGGTACGCGGGTCCGGTCTATGAACTCATAAGCGGACCTTATGGGCTGGTGCGCGGATTCCCGGATGGTCCCCGTGGGTCACGGGATGGGCTGCTCGGCCCAGATGATCTTACCGGCCGGCAGGTACCTGGTGCCCCACCGCTCCGACAGCTGCGCCACCAGGAACAGCCCGCGCCCGCCCTCGTCGTTCATGGTCGCGTACCGCAGGTGGGGCGAGGTGCTGCTGCTGTCGAGGACCTCGCAGATCAGGTTGCGGTCGCGCAGCATCCGCACCTCGATGGGGCTGCCGCCGTAGCGGATCGCGTTGGTGACCAGCTCGCTCAGGATCAGCTCCGTGGTGAAGACCAGCTCGTCCAGGCCCCAGTCGGACAGCTTCCGCGCGATCCTGGCGCGCACCTCGGCGACCGCCGCCGGATCGGACGGCACCTCCCACCGGGCGATCCGGTCCTCGGTGAGCGCCCGGGTGCGCGCCACGAGCAGGGCGATGTCGTCCCGGGCCCTGGCCGGACGCCGGGACTCCAGCACGGCCCGGCAGGTGTCCTCGGGGGAGTCCCCGGCCCGGGCCAGGGCCGTGCGCAGCAGCTCCAGGCCGACGTCGATGTCGTGCTCCCGGTCCTCGACGAGCCCGTCCGTGTACAGGACCAGCCGGCTGCCCTCCGCCATCTCCAGCTCGGCCGTCTCGAACGGCAGCCCGCCCAGGCCCAGGGGCGGGCCGGCGGGCACGTTCGCGTACTCCACGGTGCCGTCCGGACGGATCAGCGCGGGCGGCGGATGGCCCGCCCGGGCGACGGTGCAGCGCCGGGTGACCGGGTCGTAGACGGCGTACAGGCAGGTCGCCCCGGTCACCGGGGCGCTGTGCTCGTCCTCCGTCTCGTCCTGGTCGATGCGGCCGACCAGTTCGTCCAGCAGGCCCAGCAGCTCGTCGGGCGGCAGGTCGAGGGCCGAGAAGTTGTGCACCGCGGTGCGCAGCCGTCCCATGGTGGCCGCCGCGTGCAGCCCGTGCCCGACGACGTCGCCGACCACGAGCGCGACCCGCGCGCCGGACAGCGGCAGGACGTCGAACCAGTCGCCGCCGACCCCGGCCTGCGCGGGCAGGTAACGGTAGGCGATCTCCAGGGCGCTCTGCTCGGGCAGGCTGCGCGGCAGCAGACTGCGCTGGAGCGTCACCGCCATGCCGTGCTCGCGCGTGTACCGGCGGGCGTTGTCGATGGACACCGCGGCCCGCGCGACCAGCTCCTCCGCCAGGGCCAGCTCCTCCTCGTCGAACGGCTCGGGTTTCCCGGACCGCCAGAAGCTGACCACGCCCAGCACCAGGGAACCGGCCCGCAGCGGCACGGTGATCAGCGAGTGGATGCCGTACGCCACGATCTGCCCGGAGCGCTCCAGGTCCTGGGCGCGCCACCCCGGGGCCTCGGCCAGCCGGGGCTCGACGAACGACCGCCCGGAGGCCAGGCTGCGGCCCTGCGGGGACGACCCGACGAACCGGTTCTGGGTGCCCACCGGGTACAGCGGGGCGTCCTCGCGGACACCGGCCGATGCCGTGCGGCGCACCGACCCCGCCACATCGGGCTCGCCGCCGGCCAGCACCGTCTCGAACAGGTCCACCGTCGCGAAGTCCGCGAACCGCGGTACGGCCAGTTCCGTCAGTTCCTCGGCCGTGCGGGCCACGTCCAGGCTGGTCCCGATGCCCACACCGGCGTCGTAGAGCATGTCGAGCCGCTCCCGCGCGGTCTCGGCCCGGCCGGAGAGGGCGCGCAGCTCGGTGGAGTCGCGGACCGTGGCGACACTGCCGGGCGGGCCCCCGGCGCGGTCGGTGGAGCGCTGGTTGACCGCCAGCAACCGGTCGCCGACCCGGTGCACCTCGTCCGTGGCGACGCGTCCCGAGGACAGCAGGGCGGCGGTGCCGGGGTCCAGGGAGAGGTCGAGCACGTCGCGGCCCTCCACATCCTCGGGCAGGCCGAGCAAGCGGTGCGCCTCGTCGTTGGCGAGGAGCAGGGTGCCGTCGTCGTCGACGATGACCACGCCCTCCCGCACCGAGTGCAGCACCGCGTCGTGGTNNCACGAGACCCACCACGACGCCGTCGGGGTTGTTCACGGGCACCACGGCCTGGACCAGCGGGCCGAGGGTGCCGGTGATCTCCTCGGTCACCGGCCGCCCGGTCAGCGCGGGCTGGAAGGCGCCGACGAACTTCTTGCCGATCCGGTCCGTCCTGGGGTGCGTGTAGCGGACGCCCTCGGTGTTCATGACGACGACGAAGTCGACCTCGGCCTGCCTGCGGATGGCCTCCGCGCGCGGCTGGAGGAGGACGGTGGGGTCGGGGGACTCGAGCGCCTCGACGATGCCCGGCGAGTGGGCCAGGGTCTCCGCCACGGCGAGGGAACGGCTGCGGGCCTCCAGTGTGCTGTCGTGCTGTACCTGCAGTACCAGCGCGACCACCGCGGACACCACCAGCAGCAGCACGATCACGACGTGCAGGATGAAGACCTGCCCGGCGACGCTGCGCGCGCTCAGCAGGGACCGGAGCCACTCCGGTGGGCGCCACCGCGAGCCACCACCCCCCTGCCGCCGCGGGCCCACGGAGGCCGTGGTGCTGGGCCGCTGGGGCGACCGGGCCG
>NZ_LIRG01000399.1 GCF_001419695.1 Streptomyces prasinopilosus | reverse complement strand
CCCGGCCGGGTTTCTCGGTGGCCGACCAGTTGGCGTACGGGCCCGAGCACCGGCCCGTCGTGGAGTTGGGGCTGATTCCGGTGCCGGCCGGGGACTGCCTGGTGGCGGGGGTCTGGCCGGAGTGGCTGCGGGACGGGGAGCGGCTGGTGATCCCGGTGCATCCCTGGCAGGCGGCGCACGTCCTCGAGCGGGAGCCGGCGGGGCGGCTGGCGGCCCATCCGCTGATGGCGCTGCGGACGCTCGCGCTGCCCGGCGGGCCGCACGTGAAGACGGCGCTGAGCGCGCGGCTGACGTCGTCGGTGCGGGACATCTCGCTCGGTTCGGTCGCCGCGTCCGCGGTGCTGTCGGAGTTCGGGGAGTCGATGGCGGCCCGGACCGGAGGGCTGCTGCACATCACCCGCACCCTGGGCGCCGCGGCGGCCGGTTCGGCCGATCTGGCGGCCGTGGTGCGCGAGTCGCCGCGGGAGTACGCGGCGGCCGGGGAGCGGGTGGTGCCGGTGGCGGCCCTGGCGGCGACCCGGCTGCCCCGCTCCCCCGCCTGGGCGGCCCGGTTCGCGCGGCTCGCCCTGACGGTGGGTTTGCGCCTGCTCGACATGGGTGTGGCGTTGGAGGCGCACGGCCAGAACCTCCTGGTCGTGCTGTCGGCGGACGGGGAGCCGGTGCGGCTCGTCTACCGTGATCTGGCCGACCTGCGGATCAGCCCGGCGCGGCTCGCCCGCCACGGCGTCCCCGTGCCCGGGGTGCCCGCCCGCATGGTGACGGACGACGAACGGATGCTGCGGCGCAAGGTGTTCGGATCGCTGGTGGCGGGCGCGCTGGCCGGTACGACGGGTTCCGGCCCGGCGCTGCGGGCCGCGCTGGAGAGCGCCGTACGGGACCTGCCGCGCACCCCGGACCTGGCGGCGCTGTGCGGTGAGCCGCTGCCCGCGAAGGCGCTGACGCTGATGCGGCTCTCGCCGCGGGCCGCCGGGGACGAATGGGCGGAACTTCCCAATCCCCTTCAAGACGAGGGCCCGTAGGGCCGGAGCCGGAGCCCCGCCTTTGGAGCGGGGCGCCCCCGGTCCATAGGATCCGGCGATGATCAGAAGAAAATGGCCGGCAGCGGGCGTCGGTGTCCTGCTCGCCGCCCTGACGGCGGGACTCGCCCTCCCGTCCGCGGCGGTCGCCGGTGAACCCACGGGCCGGGACGCCCCCCAGGTCGACCTCGTCCTCGACGTGAGCGGCTCGATGCGGACCCGGGACATCGACGGGCAGTCCCGGATGGCCGCGGCGAAGCAGGCGTTCAACGAGGTGCTGGACGCGACGCCGGAGGAGGTCGAGCTGGGCATACGCACCCTCGGCGCCGACTACCCCGGCGACGACAGGAAGGAGGGCTGCAAGGACACCGCGCAGCTCTATCCGGTCGGCCCGCTGGACCGCACGGAGGCCAAGACGGCGGTGGCCACGCTGAGCCCCACCGGCTGGACCCCGATCGGCCCCGCGCTGCTGGAGGCGGCCGGCGACTTCGGGGACGGCGACGGTTCCAAGCGGATCGTCCTGATCAGCGACGGCGAGGACACCTGCGCCCCGCTCGACCCGTGCGAGGTGGCCCGGGAGATAGCGGCCAGGGGCATCGGCCTGACCATCGACACCCTGGGCCTGGTGCCGAACGCCAAGCTGAGCCGGCAGCTCAGCTGCATCGCCGAGGCGACCGGGGGCACCTACACGTCGGTCGAGCACCAGGACGAACTGGCCGAGCGCGTCAACGAGCTGGTGGACCGTGCGGCCGAACCGGTGGTGACGCCGGTCGCGGCCGAGGGTGCCGCGTCCTGCGCGAAGGCGCCGACGCTGGAATCCGGTCTCTACACGGACCGCGAGGAGTTCGGGCAGCAGCGCTGGTACCGGGTGGACGTGCTGCCGGGCCAGGAACTGCGCGCCTCGGTGAGCGTGGCGGCGGACCGGGCGGTGAACCCGGACCACGGCGTGCTGCTGCGGGCCGTCACGGTGCACGACCGGGAGATCGTCCGCGGCGAGGCCGCGGGCACCGGCCGTACGGACGTCCTGTCCACCGGCCTGCGCTATCCGAAGCCCGAACGGGACGACGACGACGGTGACAAGCCGGCCGCCGAGACGGTGTGCCTGGCGGTGACCCACTCGTTCTCGCCGGGTGCCGGGGTGAAGACCACGCCCGGCCTGCCGCTGGAACTGACCATCGACGTCGTCGAGGGCCCGGACGGGTCGAGCGACGTGGCCTCCTTCGGCCTGGGCCGGGGCTGGTGGCTGCTCGGCACGCTGGTTCTCGCCGGCTTCCTCGCCGGTCTCGTCTGGGGCTGGCTGTCACGCTGGCGGTTCGCGGTCTGGAGGACCAGCTGATGCGCATCACCCGCTTGCTGAGCGCGGCCCTGCTGGCGTTCGGACTGTCCGCGGCCGCCGTCGCCCCCGCCGCGGCCGACTCCACCCCCTCCCCCGGCGCGTCGTCCGAGGAGGGCGCCGGACCGACCCGCGCGGGCACCTCGTTCCGCACCGCGACGGAGTTCGAGCAGGGGCAGACCGCCACGGCGCGGGCGTCCGTCGGCGACTACCTGTACTGGTCGTTCCCGGCGAGTACGGGGCAGCGTCCCACCGTCGAGGCGTCGGTGAAGCTGCCGAAGACGCACGCCGCCGAGACCTGGCGGCTCGACGTGTACGACGGTCTGCGCCGCCGCCAGGCCTGCCAGTACGGCGCCCAGACCCGCACCGCGGCGGCCGACGCGGCCTCCGTGGAGCTGAAGTGCGTGCTGCGCACGGTCCGCGCCTGGGCCGAGCCGTGGGCCGACGACCCGCTGCCGGGCACGTACTACGTCCGGCTCACGGCGGTGAACCTCACGGCGGGCGACCTGGGCCGGTCGGTGGACATCGAAGTCCGCGCCGGTTCCGAGGAGATGGGCGGTGCGGCGGCGGTCGACGGCTCGCTCTCGGAGCCCCTGGTACCGGGTGTCGCGCTGCGGAACGCCGCGGACGGCCAGGACGGCGACGGTGACGACTCGCCGACCGCCGTCCTGGCCGACCTCGAACCCGAGGACGGCTGGACCTCGGGCTGGTGGTCCAGCCGTTGGGTGTGGACCGCGGTGGGCGGTGCGCTGGCCGCACTGGCCGGGGTCGCCGGCTACCGGCTGACGCGGGGGACGGGACGGCCGTCCCGGGTGCCGCCGGGCGCGTGACACCCGGCGGGACGTCCGGGAGGACGCCCCGCACGTGACGTCCCGTCAGGAGGCCCGCCCCGTGCGGGCCTCCTCCCGTTCACGGCCGCGCCCTTCCCTTCACGGCCGTGCTCTCCCGTTCACGGCCGCGCCTCCCCTGCGCGGTCGTGCGCGTCTCCCCTCACGCCTCCCGCAGCGCCTTGGCGAGCGCGCCGTCGCCGCTCACCGCGACCCGCCCGTCGCGCACCGCGGCGGCGACGGTCACCTCCCCGTGGCCGATCGCCGTGCAGGTGCCGGTGTCGAGGACCAGCGTGGCGTCGGGTTCGCCGGGGGCGGGCCCGTCACCGTAGACCGGGCCGTCCCCCGCGCCGACGTACAGGTGGAACAGCCCTTCCTCCAGCCTGACTTCGACCAGGCCGCCCTCCCCCGCGCCCACGGCGTCCAGGGCGCGCAGCAGGGGCAGCGCGAACCAGTGCGCCCGCACCGCGTCGGTGGGCCGCCGCTCCCCCAGCGCCGCCTGCCCCCACGCGCCGAGCGCCTGCAGTACGGGCAGCAACGCGCGGCCCCGGCCGGTGAGTTCGTACACGTAGGCCGCGCCGGGCGGGGGCAGCCTGCGCCGGGTGGCCAGCCCCTCGCGTTCCATGTCCTTCAGCCGTGAGGCCAGCACGTCCGTGCTGACGCCGGGGAGGTCCGCGTGCAGGTCGGTGTAGCGCCGCGGGCCGGCGAGGAGCTCGCGGACGATCAGCAGGGTCCAGCGGTCGCCGACGGCGTCGAGCGCCCGGGCGGCGGAACAGTACTGGTCGTAGCTTCGGCGAGGTGACATGCGACGCAGTGTAGACAAGTTGTTGGACTTTCCAAGCGACCACTTGGTAAAACCAAGCAACACGAGATCGGCGTGAGGGGAAGCGGTCCATGGAGTTCCGGCAGTCGAGCAAGCTCAGCGAGGTCTGTTACGAGATCCGCGGCCCGGTCATCGAGCACGCGAACGCGCTGGAGGAGGCGGGGCACAGCGTGCTGCGCCTGAACACCGGCAATCCGGCCCTGTTCGGCTTCGAGGCGCCGGAGGAGATCATCCAGGACATGATCAGGATGCTCCCGCAGGCGCACGGCTACACCGACTCGCGGGGCGTCCTCTCCGCCCGCCGCGCGGTGGCCCAGCGCTACCAGACCCTGGGCGTGGAGGTCGACGTCGACGACGTCTTCCTCGGCAACGGCGTCTCCGAACTGGTGTCGATGGCCGTCACGGCACTGCTGGAGGACGGCGACGAGGTCCTGATCCCCGCACCCGACTTCCCCCTCTGGACGGCGGTGACCACCCTCGCGGGCGGCAAGGCGGTCCACTACCTGTGCGACGAGCGGGCCGACTGGTACCCGGACCTGGACGACATGGCGTCGAAGATCACGGACCGCACGAAGGCCGTGGTCATCATCAACCCCAACAACCCGACCGGCGCGGTCTATCCGAAGGAGATCGTCGAGGGCATCCTCGACCTGGCCCGCCGGCACGGCCTGATGGTCCTGGCCGACGAGATCTACGACCAGATCCTCTACGACGACGCCGTGCACCACTCGGCCGCCGCGCTCGCCCCCGACCTGGTCGTCCTCACCTTCTGCGGGCTGTCGAAGACGTACCGCGTGGCGGGCTTCCGCTCCGGCTGGCTGGTGGTCACGGGCCCGAAGCAGCACGCGAAGAACTACCTGGAGGGCCTGACCATGCTGGCCTCCATGCGCCTGTGCGCCAACGCGCCCGCCCAGTACGCCATCCAGGCCGCGCTCGGCGGCCGCCAGTCCATCCGCGAGCTGACCGCCCCCGGCGGCCGCCTGCACGAGCAGCGGGAGGTGGCCTGGCGGATGCTCAACGACATCCCCGGCGTGAGCTGCGTCAAGCCCCAGGGCGCCCTGTACGCGTTCCCGCGCATCGATCCGGCGGTCCACAAGATCCACGACGACGAGCGGTTCGTCCTCGACCTTCTCCTGCGGGAGAAGATCCAGGTGGTCCAGGGCACCGGCTTCAACTGGCCCTCCTCCGACCACTTCCGCATCCTGACCCTCCCCCACGCGGACGTCCTGGAGACGGCGATCGGCCGCATCGGGCGCTTCCTGAGCGGCTACCGGCAGTAGGGCACGCGGGAACCGCCGACGGAACGACCGCGTCGGATCAAGGCATGAGGGACGAGAGACGAGGCTGTGCGGGCATCCTCCTGGCGGCCTCGGGCGCCGTGGTCGCGGTGCTCACCTGGGCGCCGCGGGCTCGGGTCAGCGTCGACGGCGGGTTCGAGGGCACGCACCGGGACCTGAGCGTCCTCTACGTCGACCTCCCGCTCATCGCCGCCGGCGGCGCGCTCGTCCCGCTCGCCGCCTGGCTGCTCGCCCTGCGTGCGCTGCGCCGCCCCTGGCTCGCGGCCGTGATCGCGGCGGGCGCCCTCGCCCTCGGGGTCTGGGGCCTGCTCAGCTGGTGGACGCCCTACCAGCGGCCCGAGTTCATGGGTTAGGCCCCTGCCGAGGGCGCGGGAGGACGCGGTCCCGACGGCGGTGCGGACGCCGCGTCGGCCCGCCGGCCCGCAGCGCGGCGCAATACGGGTGCAGCGCGGCGCAATACGGGTGCAGCCCGGTGGAGTACGGGTGCGGCCGGGTCGCGAGGCGCTCGCCGGGTCCGCCTCATCCGGGTCCCTCGCCGCTGCCGCAGGCCTGTTGCAGCACCGCCAGTGCTGTGGAGGAGGCGGATTCGGGCTCCGTCGTGAAGGTGACGAGGGACTGGTGCGGTTCCTGCGGGACGTGGAACGTCTGCTGCGTGACGGTCAGGTCCCCGACGACCGGATGGGCCAGGTCGTAGACGTCGCGGCCGCAGGGCTCGACGGTGTGTCCGGCCCACAGCGCGGCGAACTGGCGATCCGCAGCCCCGAGTTCGCCGCGCTGTGGGCCGGACACACCGTCGAGCCCTGCGGCCGCGACGTCTACGACCTGGCCCATCCGGTCGTCGGGGACCTGACCGTCACGCAGCAGACGTTCCACGTCCCGCAGGAACCGCACCAGTCCCTCGTCACCTTCACGACGGAGCCCGAATCCGCCTCCTCCACAGCACTGGCGGTGCTGCAACAGGCCTGCGGCAGC
>NZ_LIRG01000398.1 GCF_001419695.1 Streptomyces prasinopilosus | reverse complement strand
GCGGCCGGGCCGGCGCGGGGAACCGGACGGCACCCGGGCGGGGACGGGGGCCCCGGCCTGGGTACCGGCAGGGCATGAGCACGGGAACGGAAGAGGACGGAAGGACCCGGGACACGGGTCGCGGCGAGGACGACGGCCGGGCGGCGGGAGCGGAGCGGGCGGCCCGGCGGGACGCGGCGGTGCGGGCCGCCGTGGCACAGGGGCTGCTCGGCCCCGGCAGCCCCCTGGTGGCGCTGCTCGACGTCACGGGCGTCCGGGAGTCGGCGGCCGGGCTGTGGGACGCCTTCGCGGCGGTGACCCCGGCCGGCACCCCGGTGCTGCACGCCTTCGCGGTGAAGGCGACCCCGCTGGTGCCGGTGCTGCGGCTGCTGCACACGGAGGGCATCGGGGCCGAGGTCGCCAGCCCCGGCGAGCTGGCGCTGGCGCGGGCGGCGGGAGTGCCGCCGGAACGGACGGTGCTGGACTCGCCCGCCAAGACCCCGGCCGAACTGCGGGAGGCACTGGCCCTGGGCATCGCCGTCAACGCGGACAACCCGCAGGAGCTGGCGCGCATCGACGCCCTGGCGGCCGGCTCCCCCCCGGGCTCGGGCGGCCTCCGCTCCCCCGTCGGCATCCGGGTGAACCCGCAGGTCGGCGGGGGCACCATCGAGGCGCTGTCCACCGCCACGGCGACCTCGAAGTTCGGTGTGGCGCTGCGCGACGAGGGGGCGCGGGAGTGGGTCGTGCGGGCGTACCTCGACCGGCCGTGGCTGACCCGGCTGCACACGCACACCGGCTCCCAGGGCATCGCCCTGCCCCTGATGGCGAGGGGGGTGGCGGAGACGTACGCGCTGGCCGAGGAGATCAACCGGCGCGCGGGCCGGCAGCAGGTCGACACCGTCGACATCGGCGGCGGGCTGCCGGTCGACTTCACCTCCGACGCGGTGGAGCCGACGTACGCGCGGTACGCGCGGCTGCTGAAGGAGACGGTGCCCGGACTGTTCGACGGGAGGTACGGGCTGGTCACCGAGTTCGGGCGGTCGCTGCTGGCGAAGCACGGCACGGTCGTCACCCGGGTGGAGTACGCCAAGAGCGCCGGCGGCCGGGCGGTCGCGGTGACGCACGCGGGCGTGCAGGTGGCGACGCGCACGGTGTACGCGCCGGCCGCGTGGCCGCTGAGGATCGCCGCGTACGACGCCGCGGGCCGGCCCAAGACGGGACCGGCGGTGACGCAGGACGTGGCGGGGCCGGCCTGCTTCGCGGGCGACCTGCTCGCCCGCGGGATCCCGCTGCCGCTGCTGGAGCAGGACGACCACGTGGCGGTGCTGGACACCGGCGCGTACGCCTTCGCCCACCACTACGGGTACAACTCGCTCCCCCGCCCCGCCGTCCACGGCTTCACCGCGGACCGTGCGGACGGCACGGGCGAGGGGGTCTCCTTCGCGCTGGTGCGCCCGGCCCAGACCACCGGGGAACTCGTGGCCGAGTCGGGCGGCGCCCACGCCGACGCCCTGCTCCCGTGACCGATCGGACCCGATCGGCCCGGCACGGCACCCCACGGCCCGCCACGGGCCGGGCCGATTCGGCCCGGCCCGGCCCGACGTGCTTCGACACGGCTCGGCCCGGCCCCTCGACCGGTCCCGCTCCGCCCTCCGCCCCGTTCCGCCCGGCCCACCACGGCCCGGGCCGAACCGCGTCGGGCCCGCCCCTCGTCGGGCCCGGTCAGGCCCCGCCGGGCCGGACCGGGCGAGCCCCGCCGGACCGGACCGGGCCGGACCGGATCAGGCCGGGTCGGACCGGATCAGGGCAGACCGGGCCGGACCGGGTCAGGTCAGGGCCGAGGCCCGGCGGCGGGCGCCACCCGGGGTCGCGTCGCCCGCCGCGATGCCGGTGGTGCGGTAGCCCTTGACCGCCTTGCCGGCCGGGCTGCTCGCACCGCCGCTCAGCCAGTCGACGCGGACCCACAGCAGGGCTTGTCCGTCCTCCTCCAGGCGGCCGATCCAGGACGCCTTCAGCCACAGGCCCGCGCCGCACCCGGCGAGCAGCAGGCCGCCCGCCGCGGGAACCGCGAACGCGCTGCCCACGGCGGCCAGGAAGGCGAGCAGCAGCCACCAGCGGTGCCGGCGGCGCCAGACGCGCAGGCTGACCGCCCGGTCCTGGAGCACGTCGTGCCGGCCCGCCCGCACCACCGTCCGGGCCAGCTCGCGGTACCGCCCGCGCCGTGCGTACGCCACCACGGCGAGGGCCACCAGGAACAACGCGGCACCCGCCGTCACACCGATCCGGCGGCCGGTCAGCCCCGGCACCAGCACGCCGACGCCCGCCGCGACCACCCCCAGCCACCCCAGCGGCGCGGCCCCGGCCCGTACGACCACGGCCACCCGAGCCAGCCCCTGTCCTCCGCGTCCTGCGCGCATCACGTCCAGCCTCCCGTCCCACGTCAGTGGAGCGTCCGTAGGGTCCGGGGCGCAGAGTAGTGACTCGAGGTGAGAGAAATCTGAGATACCGGGCAACGCACGGCGCCCCGCCCCGCCGTCCCGGGTCCCGGCGTCATTCCACGAACAGGCCGCGCGCCGCCGCCTTCGCGTCGAACTCCTCCAGGCGGGCCTGGGCCCCGGGCAGGCCGTCGCACATCGCCTCCAGCAGGACCCGGCCCAGCAGCATCGGCGCGCACGCCGTGTCGAAGGCGAGTCCGGTGCCCACGGCGGCGGGCAGCAGCAGGTCGGAGACCTTGGCGACCGGCGCGAAGGCGGAGTCGGCGACGGTGACCACGGTCAGCCCCGCCTCCCTGGCGCGGGTGAGGGCGTCGAGGGTCTCCCGGGGGTGCCGGGGCAGCGCGAAGCAGAGCAGGGCTCCGGCACCGGCCGCGGCGGCCGCGTCGATGCGGTCGTGGAGCATGCTGCCGCCCTCGTTGAGCAGCCGTACGTCGGGGTGGACCTTGGCGGCGAAGTAGGCGAAGCCGTGGGCCTGTGCCGCCGCCGCGCGCAGCCCGAGCACGGGCAGCGGCCGGCTGTCCGCGAGGATCCGCCCCGCCCGCCGCACGGGTTCCGGGTCGGCGAGCGCCTCGGCCAGGTGCCGCAGGTTCTCGATCTCGGCCTCGACGGCCTGCTGGTACTCGTTGTACGACCCGGCGTCCGGCGCCGCCGGCCCGGAGGGCACGACCTCGCGCAGGTGCCGCCGCAGGGCGGGGTAGCCGTCGAAGCCGAGGGCGACCGCGAACCGGGTCACGGAGGGCTGGCTGACCCCGGCCAGCTCGGCCAGTTCCACGCTGGACAGGAACGGCACGTCGGCCGCGCGCCGCACCATGCTGTGCGCGATGCGCCGCTGCGTCGGTGTCAGCCGGTGCCCCTCGAACAGCGCCTGCAGGCGCGCGGCAGGCCCCTCGGCGACGCTCATGACGTGATTCCCCCTCGACCCGGTCACCCGGCTGTCCACCCGAGCCGTCCACCCGGGCCGTCCACCTGGCTTATTCACCCGCCGTGCTTCCTGCATGCCGTTATACAGGCGAACCCGGGGCGCGTACGACCGGGACCGGGCGGCCCCCCGGCGGAGAAGGGGGCTATCCCCAGTGTCACGGCCGGCCGGGCTGCCTACCGTGGTCCGCATGACCGGAATGGACGCGCGGGACACCGACCTGAGGAAAGAGCTCGACGCCACCCTGCGGGCCCGCGGGGAACTGGGCGACGAGTACGAGTCCGCGCTGGTCGACTCGTTCCTGGAGAAGGTCGACCAGCGCATCGACAAAGCGGTGGAGCGCCGGGTGCGCCGGCAGCTCGCCGAGCAGCAGATGACGGTGGCCCGGGACTCCCGGTCGCCGAAGGCCACGGACACCTGGGGCGAGCGCTTCGGCTTCGGGATCGTCTCCCTGGTCCTGGCGGTACCGCTGTCCGCCATCGGCGGCGGCGTGGCCCAGCTGCCCGGCCTGCTGGCCGCCTGGGCGGGCATCGTCGGCGTGAACGTGGTCCAGGCGGTCCGCGTCAACCCGGGCCTGTCCGGCCGCCGCGGGCGGCGGCAGGACGACGCCTGGGAGGACTGAGCGCGGGGGCCGGGCACGGAGGACCGGGGCACGGGGGACCGCGCACGAAGGAGCAGGCACGGAGGACCGGGCACGGAGGACCGGGCGTGGGAGACCGGGTCCGGGAGACCGGGCGGGATCGACGCGGGGACCACCGCACCCCCGTTGCCGGGGGGCGGGACGACGGTGGTCCCCGCGTGGCGACGCGGGCCGGCCGGGCCGGGCTGCGCGTCTGGCGTCCATGGAGGTCCGGGAGCCGCTCCGGAGGTCCTGTGACGCCGTTCCCCGCCGGCCGGGAAGGGGAGCCGCTCCCTGCCCCGCCGGCACGGATCAATCTGCCGGACCGGTGTTAAGCGAGTGCTGCGCGCACGTGACACCCGCGTACCACTTCCGCGAAGTCCACGAAGATCACGGTCCACGAAGATCACGTCACGGCTCGGCGCCGCTCCCGCCCCTCCCGGCCGGTTCACCCACCGCCGGCGGGCGTCGGCCGCCCGCCGCTTCCCGCGGGCCGGTCTCCTCCGGTCAGCTGCCGCCCTTGGCGAGGAAGGAGAGCAGGTCCTGGCGGCTGACGACACCGGTCGGCTTGCCCTCGACCAGGACGATCGCCGCGTCGGCCCCGCCCAGCACGGCCATCAGGTCCGCGACCGGCTCGCCGGAGCCGACCTGCGGCAGCGGGGCGGACATGTGCTTCTCCAGCGGGTCGTCGAGCGAGGCCTTCTCGCTGAACAGCGCGTCCAGCAGTTCCCGCTCCACCACCGAGCCGACGACCTCGGCGGCCATCACGTCCGGGTGGCCGGCGCCCGGCTTGACGACCGGCATCTGCGACACGCCGTACTCGCGCAGCACCTCGATGGCCTGCCCGACCGTCTCGTCGGGGTGCATGTGCACGAGGGACGGCATGTGACCGCCCTCCTTGTGGTCGAGGACGGCGCCGACGCGCGCGCTGGGGCCGGCGTCCTCGAGGAAGCCGTAGTCGGCCATCCACTCGTCGTTGAAGATCTTGCTGAGGTAGCCGCGTCCGCTGTCCGGGAGCAGCACCACGACGACGTCGTCCTCGCTGAGCCGCTCGGCCACCCGCAGCGCCGCGACCACGGCCATGCCGCACGAGCCGCCGACGAGCAGGCCCTCCTCCTTGGCGAGGCGCCGGGTCATCTGGAAGGAGTCCTTGTCGGACACGGGGACGATCTCGTCCGCGACGGTCCGGTCGTAGGCGGTCGGCCAGAAGTCCTCGCCGACGCCCTCCACCAGGTAGGGCCGCCCGGAGCCGCCGGAGTAGACGGAACCCTCGGGGTCGGCGCCGATGACCCGGACCCGGCCGTCGCTGACGTCCTTGAGGTAGCGGCCGGTGCCGGAGATGGTGCCGCCGGTGCCGACGCCGGTCACGAAGTGGGTGATCTTCCCCTCGGTCTGCTCCCACAGTTCCGGGCCGGTGGACTCGTAGTGGCTGAGCGGGTTGTTGGGGTTGGAGTACTGGTCCGGCTTCCAGGCCCCCGGCGTCTCACGGACCAGCCGGTCGGAGACGTTGTAGTACGAGTCGGGGTGCTCGGGGTCCACCGCGGTCGGGCAGACGACCACTTCGGCGCCGTACGCCCGCAGCACGTTGATCTTGTCCAGGGAGACCTTGTCGGGGCACACGAAGATGCACTTGTACCCCTTCTGCTGGGCCACGATGGCCAGGCCGACGCCGGTGTTGCCGCTGGTCGGCTCGACGATGGTGCCGCCCGGCCGCAGCTCTCCGCTCTTCTCCGCCGCCTCGATCATGCGCAGGGCGATGCGGTCCTTCACGGAACCGCCGGGGTTGAAGTACTCCACCTTGGCCAGGACGGTCGCCCCGATGCCGTGGGTGACGTGGTTGAGCCTCACGAGCGGGGTGTTGCCGACGAGGCTGATCATCGAGTCGTGGAATTGCACCGTTGTCTCCGGATGCTGCAAAAGATGTGGTTGACGTAGTGCTGCCAGCGTAGAGCCTGCTCCGGGCGCCGGCCCGGAGCCCGGCCTCCGGCGCCGCACCGCCCGCCCCGTTCACTCACCGCGAAGATTGGATCACGGTCCGTACGGGGCAAGCACTGGGTGTACGGCTGTGCGGCCGTGCGTACGGTTGTGGGGTCGTACCGGTGTGCGGCCGCGAGGCGGCGGCGCCGTACGGCTCCGAGGAGGTGGCGGCGAGGCATGACGAGGATGTCGAGGGCGAGGGTGGCCCGGCGGATCGCGGCCGGTGCCGCGTACGGCGGGGGCGGTATCGGTCTGGCCGGTGCCGCCGGCGTCGGGCTGCTGCTGGCCGAGATCCGGCTGGCGCGACGCCGCGTGGGCAACGGCAGGAGCCCGTACGTGCCGACCGCGGACGGCCTGTACGGCGCCGCCTACACGGTGCCCGGCGAACCGGCGCTGCGGCTGACGATGCTCGGCGACTCCACGGCCGCGGGCCAGGGCGTGCACCGGGCCGGCCAGACCCCGGGCGCGCTGCTGGCCTCGGGGCTCTCGGCGGTCGCGGAGCGGCCGGTGGGGCTGAGCACGGTGGCGGTGCCCGGGGCCTGCTCCGACGACCTGGACCGCCAGGTGACGCGGGCGCTCGCGGACCCGTCCCGGGTGCCCGACATCTGCGTGATCATGATCGGCGCGAACGACGTCACGCACCGCGTGCCGCCCTCGCTCTCCGTCCGCCACCTGTCCGCGGCGGTGCGCCGGCTGCGCACGGCGGGCGCGGAGGTCGTCGTGGGCACCTGTCCCGACCTGGGCACGATCGAGCCGGTCCGGCAGCCCCTGCGCTGGCTGGCCCGGCGGGTCTCCCGGCAACTGGCGGCGGCCCAGACGATCGGCACGGTCGAGCAGGGCGGGCGCACGGTGTCGCTGGGCGACCTGCTCGGCCCCGAGTTCGCCGCGAACCCCCGCGAGCTCTTCGGGCCCGACAGCTACCACCCCTCCGCCGAGGGGTACGCCACGGCGGCCATGGCGGTCCTGCCGACGGTCTGCGTCGTCCTCGGCCTGTGGCCGGCCCGGGACGAGCGGCCCGACGCCGCGCGCCGCGAGGGCTTCCTCCCCGTCGCCCGGGCCGCGGCCGAGGCCGCCTCGGAGGCGGGCACCGAGGTCACCGCGGCCATGCCCACGGGCACGAGGGGGCCCTGGGCCCTCCTCAAGCGCCGCAAGCGCCGCCGGGTGCGGGAGGCGGAGCCGCAGGCCGCGGAGTCCGACACCTCCCACACCCAAGCAAGCGCTTAGTAAGATGCGGCCAGTGTCACACCGCGCGCCCCGTGACCCCGCCACTACGTCCGGGTAACTTCCCAAGCAGCCCTGTCCGACCACCCGGTGCGCCCTCCCGCCGCCCGGCCACCAGCCTCCGACGAGGCGCTGCGCGCCGCCCCTTCCCTCAGGAGCCGTAATGCCCGAAGCCGTGATCGTCTCTGCCGCCCGTTCCCCCATCGGCCGCGCCTTCAAGGGTTCCCTGAAGGACGTGCGCCCGGACGACCTGACCGCCTCGATCATCCAGGCCGCCCTCGCCAAGGTCCCCGAGCTGAACCCCGAGGACATCGACGACCTGATGCTCGGCTGCGGCCTCCCCGGCGGCGAGCAGGGCAACAACCTCGGCCGCGTCGTCGCCGTGCAGATGGGGATGGACCACCTCCCCGGCTGCACCGTCACCCGCTACTGCTCCTCGTCCCTGCAGACCTCCCGCATGGCACTGCACGCCATCAAGGCCGGCGAGGGCGACGTCTTCATCTCGGCCGGCGTCGAGACGGTCTCCCGGTTCACGAAGGGCAACTCCGACAGCCTGCCCGACACCCGCAACCCGTTCTTCGCCGAGGCCGAGGCCCGCACCGCCGCCGTCGCGGAGCAGGAGGGCACCACCTGGCACGACCCGCGCGAGGACGGCCTCGTCCCGGACGCCTACATCGCGATGGGCCAGACCGCCGAGAACCTGGCGCGGCTGAAGGGCGTCACCCGCCAGGACATGGACGAGTTCGGCGTCCGCTCGCAGAACCTCGCCGAGGAAGCCATCAAGAACGGCTTCTGGGAGCGCGAGATCACCCCGGTGACGCTGCCCGACGGCACGGTCATGAGCAAGGACGACGGCCCGCGCGCGGGCGTCACCCTGGAGGGCGTCTCCGACCTCAAGCCCGTCTTCCGCCCCGACGGCCTGGTCACCGCCGGAAACTGCTGCCCGCTCAACGACGGCGCCGCCGCCCTCGTCATCATGAGCGACACCAAGGCCCGCGAGCTGGGCCTGACCCCGCTCGCCCGGATCGTCTCCACCGGCGTCTCCGGCCTCTCCCCGGAGATCATGGGCCTCGGCCCGGTCGAGGCGTCCCGGCAGGCGCTGCGCCGCGCCGGTCTCACCATCGACGACATCGACCTGGCCGAGATCAACGAGGCGTTCGCCGCGCAGGTCATCCCCTCCTACCGCGAGCTCGGCCTCCCGCTGGAGAAGCTGAACGTCAACGGCGGCGCGATCGCCGTCGGCCACCCCTTCGGCATGACCGGCGCCCGCATCACCACCACGCTCATCAACTCCCTCCAGTTCCACGACAAGCAGTTCGGCCTGGAGACGATGTGCGTCGGCGGCGGCCGGACCGGGTGGTCAGCTGAGGCGCTCGATGACCATGGCCATGCCCTGGCCGCCGCCGACGCACATC
>NZ_LIRG01000397.1 GCF_001419695.1 Streptomyces prasinopilosus | reverse complement strand
GGCCACCGCGTCCTTGAGCACGAGGGCGCCGGTGGCGTCGACGACGCTCACGTGCGACAGGCGCAGGATGACGACGCGCACGTCGGCGAGTTCGGTCAGTTCCAGCAGGAAGCGGTGGGCGGCGGCGAAGAACAGCGGCCCGTCGAGGCGGTAGGCGACGATGTGCTCGGCGAGCAGCCGGTGCTCCTCCTCGGTGTGGTCGCCCCGGTCGAGCGCCAGCGGTGCGAGCCGTGCCTGCCGGGCTACGGCGCGCAGCGCGAGGAGGCCCGCGACGGCCAGGCCGATGACCACGGCGAGGACGAGGTCCAGGACGAGGGTGGCGCCGGCCGTCAGGACGAGAATCAGCGCGTCGGAGCGGGTGGCGCGGGCCATGGCGCGCAGCGAGCCGGCCTCGACCATCCGGACCGCGGTGGCCAGCAGGACGCCCGCCAGAGCGGCGAGCGGGATCTTCGACACCAGCGGGGCCGCCGCGAAGACGATCGCGGCGAGGACGGCGGCGTGGGTGAGCGAGGCCAGCCGCGAGGTGGCCCCGCTGCGGACGTTGACCGCGGTGCGGGCGATCGCTCCGGTCGCGGGGACGCCGCCGAACAGCGGCGCGGCCAGGTTCGCCACGCCCTGCCCGAACAGCTCGCGGTCCGCGTCGTGCCGCTGTCCGACGGTCATGCCGTCGGCGACGGAGGCGGACAGCAGTGATTCCAGCGCGGCCAGCGCCGCCACGGCCACGGCGGGCGCGACCAGGCCAGGGAGGGCGCCGGCGTCGAGGAAGGCGAGCGAGGGGGCGGGCAGGCCGGAGGGGAGTTCGCCGATGGACCGCACCCCGTCCGGTCCGCCGATCTGCACGACGAGCGTGGCCGCGATCACGGCGAGGAGGGAGAAGGGCACGGCGGGCCTCCGGCGCGCCCCGAGCAGCATCACGGCGGCCACCGAGAGCGCCAGGGCGACGGCGGTCCAGTCGGGGGCGCGGGTGAACTCCCCGAAGGCCCGCCAGGCCACCACCAGGACCCGTTCCCCCTCGGGGACGGACACGCCGAGGGCGTTCGGGATCTGCTGCAGTCCGATCACGCACGCGATGCCGAGGGTGAAGCCCTCCACCACGGGCGCGGGCACGTACCGCATGCTGCCGCCGGCCCGGAGCAGCGCCAGCGCCACCAGGATCGCGCCCGCCATCAGTCCGACGGTGAGCACGCCCGAGGGGCCGTGGTCGGCGACGATGGGCACCAGTACCACCGTCATCGCGCCGGTCGGTCCGGAGACCTGGAGGTTGGAGCCGCCGAACACGGCCGCCAGCGCGCCGGCGACCACGGCGGTGGCCAGCCCGGCCTCCGCGCCGAGTCCGGAGGAGACTCCGAAGCCGAGCGCGAGGGGCAGGGCGACGACGGCGACGGTCAGACCGGCGAGCAGGTCCCGGCGCGGGTTGCGGCGCATCTGGCCGAGGTCGTCCCGGCCGGGCAGCAGGGACGCGAGGCGGGACCGGGCTCCGGCGGGCGACAGCGGTACGGACACGAACCCTCGACTTCCCGGCGGTCACGACACGCCGCCGCGCGGTGACGGCGCGGTCCGGGTGGCCCGCGACGACGAACACGCTTTCAAGCATGTACGCAATTGCTAAATTTTGCAATTGCGCAGATCACATGAATGATCACGGTGGGAGAAGCGGTCCCCGGCACGGCCCGGCCGGCCGTCGGCGTGCCGGTTCACCGGCGTTCCGGCGGCCGGTCCGTCAGCCGGTCACCCCCTCATCCGCCGTCGCCACGACGGTTCGACCCGCCGCCACTCGGCCTCCCACTCCTCCGAGCGCCGTCGCCGTATCCGGGACCGGACGAGCCATCCGCCGGTCACGACCGTCCCCCCGGCGGCGCCGGCGACCGTGAGGCCGGCCATGACCGTCTGGAACCGCGCGTCCGCCCCACCGGGGGGCTCGGGGACGAGACGTCCCGCGTCGTCCGTCCACACGGTGACCACGTCGCCCTTCCTGTCCCCGGGGCCGGCCTCGGCCCGTCCCGTGCGGCCGGTGCCGTCGGGTGCCGTCCACCGCACCTTCACCCACACGCGGCCGTCCCCGCTGCCGTCCTCGGTCACCGGTGAGGGCGGGGCGTCGGCCGCGTCCTGGGTCAGCACGGCGGGGGCGGTGCGGGACTCCGCGCGGCGTTCCGCGAGGGCCCGGTCCACCGCCCCCGCCGCCGCCAGGCCGGCGACCGCCCCGGCGGCCAGGGTGAGGACGAGGACGGCGAGCAGCAGCCAGGCTTCGATCACGTCACTGCGGCGGCGCAGCGGGCTGCTCCGCCAGCGCCACAGCCGCACCCGGCGGGGCCGCGCGCCACGGGCCCTTCCCATGGGCCGTCACCTCCTCGCGCCGCTCCTTCGGGAGTCCGCCACCGGGCTTTGAAGGCTCCGGTGCAGCGGCCGCCGGGCCGGGTGCGCCGGGCCGCCGTCAGACCTCGTACGCCGGGACGACCTCACGCCGTTCTCCGCCCAGGACGACCTTGAGCGCGCCGGTCTCGGCGGCGTTGCCGAAGACGTCGTACGCCTCCTGCATGCGGTCGAGCGGGAAGGTGTGGGTGATCAGCCGCCCGCCGGGCAGCCGGCCGGCCACCGCCATCCGGAGCAGGGTGGGGGTGGAGCGGGTGTCGACCAGCCCGGTGGTGAGGGTGACGTTCTTGCTCCACAGGTCCTCGAGGTGCAGTGTGGCGGGGCCGCCGTGCACGCCCACGTTGGCCACGTGTCCGCCGGCCCCCACCATGCGGGTGCACAGTTCGAAGGTCTCGGGGCGGCCCACCGCTTCGATGACCACGTCCGCACCGGCCCCGTCCGTGAGGTCCGCGACCAGCTGCCCCGGGTCCTCGTCCGCCTCGGCCACCGCGTCGGCGCCCAGCTCCCTGGCGGACTCGAGCCGGGCCGCGGACGCGTCGACGGCGACGACGCGTTCGGGGGCGAACAGCCGGGCGGTGATGATCGCGGCGAGCCCGACGGGTCCGGCGCCGACCACGACGACGGTGTCCCCGGGGCACACGCAGCCGAGCTGCACGCCCACTTCGTAGGCGGTGGGGAAGACGTCGGCCAGCAGGACGGCGTCCTCGTCGCCGATCGTGCCGGGCAGCGGGTGCACGGAGAGGTCGGCGTACGGGACCCGGACGTATTCGGCCTGGGTGCCGTCGACGAGGTGGCCGAGGATCCAGCCGCCCCCGCCCCGGCACTGGCCGTACCGTCCGGCGCGGCAGTGGCGGCACCGCCCGCACGCGGTGATGCAGGACACCAGGACGCGGTCCCCAGGGCGCACGGTGCGGACGTCGCTCCCGGTCTCGACGATCTCGCCGACCGCCTCGTGCCCGAGGACGGTCCCGGGGGGCACCTCCGGGACGTCCCCTGCGAGGATGTGCAGGTCCGTTCCGCACACGCTGACGGCGTCGACCCGCACGATCGCGTCGGTGGGCTCCTTGAGGCCCGGGTCGGGCACCCCCTCCCAGGCGGACTGCCCGGGGCCGTGGAAGACGTAGCCCTTCATGCCGATCCTCACCCTTCTCGGTTCCGGCGGGCTTCGGCGTCGGGCGAACCTGCGCCCGCCTGTGGCGGCCGGGTCTCCGGGAGGGGATCCGCGGTCCGGCCCTGCCCTTCCAGTCTGAGCGCACCGGAGCGGATCCGCGCGGCCCGCCGCCGGACCCGGGCCGTCCCCCTTCGCGGCCCGGCGTGCGCGGAGCGGGTCCCCGCACCGGCGCCGTACGCGGTACTGCACTTGGCGCCCGTTGGCGTCACCAAAGCGCGAAAGCGGGCCGCCGGTGACATCGCGACGCGCGCCACGGGCAAGACCTGAGGCTCTGCGGCAGCTTCACCCCACGCCGAAGGAGATCACCGCATGGTCCACAGACATGGCCGGTCCGCACGGCGGGCGGCCCTGGCCGCGCTCGGCGCGCTCGTGCTCGCAGCCCTCCCCTCCACCGTGTCGGCGGAACCGGACCCGGCGGGGGCGGCCGCCCCCG
>NZ_LIRG01000396.1 GCF_001419695.1 Streptomyces prasinopilosus | reverse complement strand
GGCGCGGTCCTACGCCGTCGCCGCTCCCTGGGCGGGCGGGGCCAGTTGGCGGGCCAGCCAGGTGGGGACGCCGCCGAGCAGGCGCAGCAGCCGGCGCGCCTCCTCGCGCAGGCGGGACGCCTCCGGCTCGGTCTCCGTGTCGGAGAGGGAGACCAGGGCCGGGGCCGTACCGACCAGGTAGCCCAGCTCCTCGCGGATCCGCAGGGACTCGGCGAAGCCGTGCCGCGCCTCCGCCAGCTCCCCCTCCCGCAGGGCGAGTCCGGCGAGGTGGCGCCAGGTGCCGGAGAGCAGCAGCGGGTCGGCGTGCGCGGTGGCGCCCGCGTGGGCGCGGCGGTAGGCGGCCCGCGCCGACTGCGGGGAGCGGGACAGGTTCTCGGCGAGCAGCCCGCGCCGGAAGTCCAGCAGCGCCCGCGCCGGGGCCCCCGGGGGGATCAGCGCCGCGGCGCGTCCGAGCGCGGCCCGCGCCTCGTCGGCCCGGTCGCGCACCGCGAACAGGGTGGCCGCGTAGGCCAAGTACCCGCGTTCACAAGCGGCCGCGCCCCGTTCGTCGTCGGTGTCGGCCAGGGCCTCGGCGGTGCGCAGCGCGTCCTCGGCCTCGGCCCAGCCCGCCTCCGTGTACAGGCACCGTTCCACCAGGAGCGAGGCCCGCTGCAGCGCGGCGGCCGCGGTGTCCTGGGTGAGCAGGGCGGCGGCGTCGGCCCAGCAAGCGCGTGAACGCAGCCGCCACACCGCGGTCTGGAGGGGATCGTCATCAGCGGTCGTTCCGTTACCAGACATGGCGGTGTGCGCCACGTTGCCCTCCCCGAGCACGCCATCGAGCTGTTGAGTGGTGGCCGCATCTCAGCACGAACAACGGGGTCGGGCCAAGAGGGTGGGTGAAGGATTTCACAAAGTCGTGGGCCGGCGGGCGTGAAGGGGGGAGTGCCCGGCGGCGCCCGCGACACTTCACCGGCGCACACCTCGTCCCCGCGCGACCCCCGGTACCCCGTCGCGCGCCCGCCGGGCCGTCAGCTCATGCGCAGGGCGAGGAAGAAGTCGAGCTTGTCCTCCAGGCGGGACAGGTCGCGGCCCGTCAGCTGCTCGATGCGGCCCACCCGGTACCGCAGGGTGTTGACGTGCAGGTGCAGCCGGGCGGCACAGCGGGTCCAGGAGCCGTCGCACTCCAGGAAGGCCTCCAGGGTGGGGATCAGTTCGGCGCGGTGACGCCGGTCGTAGTCCCGCAGCGGGTCCAGGAGGCGGGCGGTGAAGGCCCGGCGCACGTCGTCGGGGACGAAGGGGAGCAGCAGCACGTGCGAGGCCAGCTCGTGGTGGCCGGCCGCGCAGACCCGGCCCGGCCGCGCGGCGGCCACGCGCCGCGCGTGCCGCGCCTCCTCCAGGGCCCCGCGCAGCCCCTCCGCCGAGTGCACGGCCGCGCTGACCCCGAGGGTGAGCCGCCCGTCGCCGTCCAGACCGGCCGTCAGCGGCTCCCTCATGGACTCCAGCAGGGCGTCGGCGAGGATCCCCCGCCGGTCGGCACCGTCGTGCTCGTCCGCCACCGCGGGCAGCGGGACGAGGGCGACCGCCTCGTCCCCGGTGTGCGCCACCGCGATCCGGTCGGCGTGCTCGGGCCCCGTCAGCGCGGGATCGACCAGGATCTCCTCGAGCAGCGCCCGCGCCGCGGCGCCGCCCCCGGTCCCGGCGCCGTCCCACTCGACCCGGGCGACGACGACCTGCCAGTGCGGCGCGGCCCCGAGGCCGGGCAGCAGCACCGGCGCCGCCACGCGCAGCCGGGCCGCGACCTCGGCCGGCGCGGCGCCCGCCTGCACCAGTTCCAGCACCTCCTGCGCGAGCCGGCGCCGCACCGTGCGCGCCGCGTTCCGGCGGTCCCGCTCGACCGCGATCAGCTGGGTGACCCCGTGCAGCAGGTCCAGCCGCTCCCCGGCCCAGTCCCCGGCGTCCGCCTCGACCACCAGCAGCCAGTCCGACAGCACCGTCTCCCGGCCGTCCCGCGGCTCCGGGGAGGCCTGCGCGTCGTGCCCGCCGGGCCCGGCGGGCGAGGTCCGTGGGGCGGCCGCCGCCGCGGGGGCCGCGGACCCGTCGCCGTGCACCGGGAAGAGGCTGTACGTCGTCCGGTCGTCCAGGACCACCCGGTGCGGTCCGGGGCGGCCGTCGCGGGCGGCCGCCAGGTGCTCCGCCGCGATCCGCACGCACACGTCGCCGGGCAGCCGCGGTCCCGCCTTCGGGCCCGCGATCAGCCGCCCGGTGGGCGAGAGCACCCACGCCCGCAGGTCCAGGTCGGTGCCGAGCAGGTCGAGCACCACGTCCGGGCCGCCGCCGGCCGGGCCCGACGTCATCAGCCGCCGGTGCCGGTCGACCACGGCCGCGAGGTCCCCGGCCCGTTCGCCGGACACCTGCCGCACGACGTGCTCGGTGACCGTCGCGAAGGCCACCGACTCGTGCACCGCGAACAGCGGCAGCCGGTGCCGCGCACAGGCCGCGACCAGGTCGTCCGGGACGGCGCCCAGCTCCGCCTCGCCCGCCGCCAGCGCCGCGACCCCCGCCTCCACCAGCCGCCGCACGAACGGTTCGGAGTCGGCGGCGTCCCGGCGCCAGGCCAGGCCGCTGAGCACGAGTTCCCCGCCGGAGAGGTAGCGGCTGGGGTCCCTCAGATCGGTGGTCATCACCCCGTGCACGGTGCGGTCCAGCTCGTCCTCGCCGCAGAGCAGCGCGAGCCCCAGCGCGTCGGTCTCCAGCAGTGCGCGCAGCCGCATCCTCGTCGCCGCCGTTCCCTGTCTCGATGTGTGCCGATGTCTACGATGGGCCGTGGAAGGGCCCGTGGAGGGACTTCCGCACGGTGCCCGGGCGGCCTTCCGTGCGATGCCCGGCCGAGTGGCCGATCCGGTGCGGTCGGCCCCCTCGTCCGGGCTGTGTACGCCGTGTCTCCCGGGTCCGTCGTTTCCGGGGAAGACAAGGAGGCCACTGAGGTCCTCTTTTCATATGAATCTACAAGATGCATCCGTTGGCCAGCCAACTCCTTCGGGTCTTCCGTGACTGACCCGGGTGGAGCAGCGGGCGGTGTACTGAGCCCAGTCCGCGTGAATGCCCCAGGGAGGAGCCGGGCCCGCCGCACACGGATTGGCTCGATCCGTACGATCCACGAGACGAAGAAGAGAGCCGGTCATGGACTTCCTCCGCCCCGCCAGCTGGGAGGAGGCGCTCGCCGCGAAGGCCGCGCACCCCACCGCCGTACCGATCGCGGGTGGCACCGACGTGATGGTCGAGATCAACTTCGGTCACCGCAGGCCCGAGTACCTCATGGACCTCAACCGCGTCGCCGACCTCGCCGAATGGGAGGTCGGCGAGGACACCGTACGGCTCGGCGCCTGCGTCCCGTACACGAGGATCATGGAGTGCCTGCGGGCCGAACTGCCCGGCCTCGCCCTCGCCTCCCACACCGTCGCCTCCCCCCAGATCCGCAACCGCGGCGGGGTCGGCGGCAACCTCGGCACCGCCTCCCCGGCCGGCGACGCCCACCCGGCGCTGCTCGCCGCCGGAGCCGAGGTCGAGGCCGCGTCGGTGCGCGGAACCCGACGCATCCCGATCGACGCCTTCTACACCGGCGTGAAGCGCAACGCGCTGGCCCCCGACGAACTGATCCGCGCCGTCCACGTCAGGAAGGCGGACGGACCGCAGCAGTTCTCGAAGGTCGGCACCCGCAACGCGATGGTCATCGCGGTGTGCGCGTTCGGCCTGGCCCTGCACCCCGCGACCCGTACGGTCCGCACCGGCATCGGCTCGGCGGCGCCCACCCCCGTGCGGGCCGCCGAGCCGATGCCGGT
>NZ_LIRG01000395.1 GCF_001419695.1 Streptomyces prasinopilosus | reverse complement strand
GCCGGTGCTCCGGGCCCCGGGGCCCGTCCGGCGGATCGGGGAGCGGGAACCGACAGCGCCTTTCCGGCGCGGGTGGGCGAGGCCGTGGGACCCCTCCCCGTTCGGGGGCCCCTCGTCCGAGCGGAACCGAGAACTTCCGAGCGGAGCCGGGAACCCGGGGAGGAGCCGGGGACCCGGGGAGTGTTCACCTACGGGACGGCGGCGCGGGACGTGCCGGACCCCGCGTCCGCGGCACGATCCGCCGGACGGGCCCCGGCGGTCCGGCCCCGGCGGTCCGGCCGCGGCCCCCGGCCGCCGCGCGGCTCACCAGCTGATGCAGCGGCACGCCCCGGGCGGGTGGGTCCTGTGGCGGCGCAGGACGCCGCGGTCCCGCACGGCCTTGCCCCGGGCGGTGCGCGGTAACTCCCGCAGGACGTGGTAGCGGTCCGGCACCGGCGCCGCGCCCAGGAAACGGCGGCACCAGGAACGCAGTTCGTCGCCCTCCAGCTCCGTGCTGCTCGCCACGTGCGCCTCGATCGGGCCGACCCCGAGGACCACCGCGTCCGTGATGTGCCGGTGGGCCCGCAGCACCGACTCGATGCGCAGCAGGTCGACCGAGGCGTCCCCGACGCCCTGGACCCTGCCGCGCAGACGCAGGGCACCGGTGAGGGGGTCACGCGTGACCAGGTCCCGGGTGGACATCCAGCCCCCGGCCCAGGGCGTGTCGTCGTACAGGTACGGAGACTCCGGGACGTGCACCTCCAGCACGCCGCCGACCACACGGGTGCGGGTGCCGGGCACCGGGACGCCGACGCCGGCCGGACCGAAGCGGCCGGTGAGGTCGGCGGCGACGATGCCCGTCTCGGTCGTGCCGTAGGCCTGGCCGACGCGCACCCCGTGGCGGCCGCGGAACACCGCGGGGATCTCGGGCGGCAGCGCGTCGCCGCTCGACGCGGCCAGCCTCAGGTGCGGGAACCGCCCGGGCTCGGCCCACGCCAGCCCCCGGAAGTGGTGCGGATTGCCCAGCACCACGTGCGCGCCGGACGCCGC
This sequence comes from Streptomyces prasinopilosus, assembly GCF_001419695.1. Lineage (GTDB taxonomy): Bacteria > Actinomycetota > Actinomycetes > Streptomycetales > Streptomycetaceae > Streptomyces > Streptomyces prasinopilosus. Next base: position 10,703 of record NZ_LIRG01000395.1, on the reverse strand, counting down.
CCGCACGGCCGCCGCCGCCGTGCGGGCGGTCGGCAGCACCAGGGTCGCGCCCACCGCGAGGGCGTGCAGCATCCCGCCGATCAGCCCGAAGGAACGCGAAAGCGGCTCCAGCACGGCCACCCGCTCGCCGCGGCGTGCCACGCCCTCCACGGCGGCGAGCCGGTCCAGTTCCGCCAGCAGGGACTCCGGGCTCCGGCCGATCGCCTTGGGGCGCCCGGTGGTTCCCGACGAGAACTGCACGAGACAGTGCCCGCTCGTGCCCGGTGCGCCGCCGGCGCGGCGGCGCACCAGCACCTCGCACTCGTCGACGAAGTCGTGGGGCCGCTCGCGGCCCTCGCCGAGCGACACCGAGAACTGCACCCGCTCCGGTCCGGGCGGGACGTCCCGCGGCCGCCGGCCGGGCGGTGTCTCCACCAGCACCACCTGGGCGTCCAGCGACCACAGCGCGAACAGCGTCCACAGGTACGTGAAACTGACGTTGCCCCCCAGGGCGACCGTACTGCGCGCCCGGATGCCGTAGTGCCGCAGCACACCGGCCAGCCAGGCCGTCTCGTGGCGCAGCCGACCGAACGTGACCTCGCGGTCCGCGGCACGCGCCCACACCTCGTCGTCGGCGTGGCGGCCGAGCAGTTCGGCGCCCCACCAGGACCGTTGCGTCATCGCTCCCACCGGCTCCCCCGCCGCGGCGCCGGGGCCGCGGCGAGGGCGGCCCCGGACACCTGTGGCCTACTTCTCGACACAGAACTCGCCGACCGGCCAGCCCACGTGGCGCTTGTCGGTGGCCACGTGACCCAGCAGCTGGTCACCCTTCTTCAGCTCCGTCACGTTCAGCACCGCCGCGCCGGGGCCGAGCACCCGGACGTGCCAGTCGTCCTGCACGATCAGGCTGACCTCGACGCCCTCCGGGGAGACGGCCTTGATCCCGAGCAGCGGGCGGGACTCCAGCTTGATGCGGCCCACCACGATGCGGCGGGTGCGGCCGTCGGCGCCGACGGCGAGCACCGGGCTGCCGGCCTTCAGCTCGCTGAGGTAGTTGGTGCGGTTGTCCGCCCCGAACACGTAGCTGTGCAGCGCGCCGGCGTTGATGCGGAACGGCCGGGTCGGCATGTACGGCAGCGGGTGGGTCTCGCTCACGCACAGCACGAAGCCGTGCGCGTAGGAGCCGACCAGCATGCCCTCGTCCTTCTCGAAGTGCGTGCAGGTGTCGATGCAGACCCGGTCGCCGAGCCCGAGGTGCTCGATCGACTCGACCGTGAGCGTCTGCAACTGCAGGTCCGGGGTCTTCACCCGCAGCATCTCCACGAGCGCGAAGACGTCGTTGGCGGACTGCGGGGCCACCAGGACGCCCTCGGAGCCCTTCTCCAGGACGTCGACGATGATCTGCGCCTCCTCGATGTCGGCGGCCTGGCAGATCAGCTGCCCCGGCGAGGCGTCCGCCGCGGCGATCACGATCTCCAGCGGGATCTTCGTCGGGTCCTTGAACTCCACCACGGTGAAGGGGAGTTCGCGTGCGGCTTCACAGGCGAGCTTCAGCGTGGGGTCGTCGACCACGTTCACCCAGGCGGCGGTGTCCTTCTCGCCGCCGCGGTGCCTGCTCTCCAGGACGCCGAGGCCGTCGACGTCGACGACCTCGCGCAGCACGACCAGGTCCTCCGGGGCCCCGTCGCCGACGCGCGCGCCCGGCGCGAGAACGCGCTTGACGGTGTTCGGCAGCAGGGCGAGGCGCTCCGGGTCGCTGTCGACGATGCCGTCGACCCGCGCGTGGATCGCGGCGTCGACGACCGCCTCGCGGTGTTCGGCGGGCACGGTCCGGAGGTCGATCCAGGCAAACTTCACAACACACCTGCCATCTCGGTCTGCGGCGCGGGCTCGGACGTGAGCGCGCGGCGGTGAATGATTGAGGCCAGTTCCCGGACCGCCTTCTCGGGCGACGGGCTGGTGAACACCCGCCGTCCGACGGCGAGTCCGGCACAACCCAGGTCCATGGCGGTGACCGCGAAATCGTGCAGGCTCCGGTCGGTGGAGCCGCCGCCCGCCACCACCACCGGCAGCGGCGAGGAGGCGATCACCTCTTCCATGCGCTCGGGCGGGGTCGCGAGCACCGTCTTGATGATGTCGACGCCCAGGTCCGCGGCGATGTTCACCACGTGGGCGACGAGCGTGGGGTCGGTCGGATCGGTCACGCGGGGACCACGCGGATAGATCATGGCGATGAGCGGCATGCCGAAGCGGTCGCAGGCCGCGGCCACGGCGCCGAGGTCGGCCAGTTGCTCCGACTCGGTGTCGGAGCCGATGTTGACGTGCACACTGACCGCGTCCGCGCCCAGCCGGACCGCCTCCTCCACGTCACCGACCAGCACCTTGGCGTTGACGTCGGGTCCGTGGGCGGTGCTCGCGCTCAGGTGCACCACGAGGGAGCACCGCGTGAACAGCGCCGGGGCGATCATGCGGGCCCTGCCCTTGTGGACCACGACGCCGTCGGCGCCGCCGTCCGTGATGGAGCGGACCAGATCGCCGAAACCGGCGGCCGTCGCCACGGGCCCGTCGGACACGGAGTGGTCCAGCGGCACGAACAGGAACCGGTCGTCTCCCGGCCGGGACAATCGCGCGAGGCGCACCGATTTACCGGTGAGCGGCATGCTCGACATGACACCCCTTCTCGTTCCTGGTCACAGGGTTCGGGTGGGATTCCGCTGCGGGTCCCGGGCTGAACTGTCGCAGTGGCCTCTGAAGGATCGAGCCAGGTGCCCCGGACGCACGCCGCAAGATGCGGAGTGCGGCGACGGCCGCCGGGCGCCTAGCGTCGGCGCATCCGCGTGTGATCCGCATGCGACAGTGGGAGGGGACGGCCCTGTGACGCACGGCAGACGACAGGTGAGCAGACGAGGTGTGCTCGCGGCGAGCGCCGCGATCGGCGGCGGCGTGCTGCTGCCCGCCGGACAGGCGGTGGCCCAGCCGGGGGACCTGGTGACCGTCACCCCGGGCGACGCGCGGTACCCGGACCTCGTCCGGGGCTGGAACCAGCGCTACGTCGGCCGGCCCGACGCGGTGCACGTTCCCCGCTCGACCGCCCAGGTCGCCGCCGCCGTCCGGCAGGCGGTGCGGTCCGGCAAGCGGTTCACGGTGCGCAGCGGCGGGCACTGCTGGGAGGACTTCGTCTTCAGCCCCGACGTCCGGGCGGTCATCGACATGTCGGCGATGCGGGACGTGGACTTCGACGCCTCGATGAACGCCTTCATGGTGCAGCCGGGCGCCCAGCTCCTCGACGTCTACGAGCGTCTGTACCGCACCTGGGGCGTCACCGTGCCGGCCGGCATGTGCTTCCAGGTCGGGGCGGGCGGCCACGTCAGCGGCGGCGGCTGGGGACTGCTGTGCCGCCGGCTCGGCCTGGTGGTGGACCACCTGTACGCGGTCGAGGTCGTCGTGGTGAACGCCGACGGCACCGTGCGCACCGTCGTCGCCACCCGCGAGGACAACGATCCGAACCGGGACCTGTGGTGGGCCCACACCGGCGGGGGCGGCGGCAACTTCGGCGTCGTGACCCGCTACTGGTTCCGCAGCCCCGGCGCGAGCGGCACGGACCCGGCCCGGCTGCTGCCGGCCCCGCCCCCGGAGGTCCTGGTCAGCGCCGTGTCCTGGAAGTGGTCCGACCTGGACGAGCGGTCCTTCACCCGGCTGGTCCGCAACTACGCGGACTGGCACGTGCGGCACGCCGCCCCCGACGACCCGGCGACCGCCGTGTGCAGCCTGCTCTCCCTCAACCACGTCTCGAACGGGGCCGTGGGCCTGATCACGCACGTCGACGCGAGCGTGCCCGGCGCCGCCCGGCTGCACGACGAGTTCCTCGCGGCGGTCGGCGAGGGCGTCACCGCCGCGCACGGACCGGTCACCACGCGGATGGGCGAGCTGGCCGCGATGCCGGACCTGGTCGTCCCGCGCCGCCTGCCCTGGCTGCAGGCGGCCCGCTACCTGGGCACGGCCAACCCCACCACCAACGACCCGACCCAGAAGAGCGACTTCAAGTCCGCGTACATGAAAGCGGGCTTCCCCCAGCGCCAGCTGGCCGCGCTGTACCGCCACCTGACCCGCACGGACATCGGCAACCCCACGGGCTCGGTCATGCTCAGCTCCTTCGCCGGCCAGGTCTCGGCCGTCGCCCAGGACGCCACGGCGAGCGCCCACCGCGACGCCGCGTACAAGCTCGCCTGGATGATCTGGTGGGACGACCCGGACGACGAGAAGGACTGCGTGCGCTGGCTGCGCGAGTTCTACGCCGACATGTACGCCGACACCGGCGGCGTCCCGGTCCCCGGCGCCGTCACCGACGGCTGCTACGTCAACTACCCCGACGCCGACCTCGGCTCGGCGGAGTTCAACCGCTCGGGCACGCCCTGGCACGACCTGTACTACAAGGGCAACTACCGCCGCCTGCAGCGCATCAAGCAGGCGTACGACCCCGGCAACGTCTTCCGGCACCGGCAGTCGGTGCGGCTGCCGGGCAGCTGAACCGGCACCCCCCGGGGTGCAACCCGTCGGCGCGGGCCGGTGTTCCTCCTGACGTACAGGATCCGAACGGATGCCCAGAGTGCCGCCTACTCCCGCAGGAGCCCCGATGCCGAACAGCCCAGCCGTGGACACCCAGGTCGCCGTCGTCGGCGGCGGGCCCGTCGGCATGCTGCTCGCCCGGGAACTGGCCCTGCTGGGCGTGCACGTCACCGTCCTGGAGAAGCTGCCCGCGCCGACCGGGGAGTCGAAGGCGGGGACGCTGCACGCCCGCACCGCGCAGACCCTGCACCGGCGCGGACTCCTCAAAGCCGTGCAGCCCGGCCCGCCGGCCCCGCCGGTGGGCCGCGGCCCCGTACCGTTCCACTTCTCCGGCATGTTCGACCTCGACCTGAGCCGTGTCGTCACCGAGGGCCCCGTGATGGTGGGCAGCCCGCAGGCGTGGGCGCAGGAGGTGTTCGCGGCCGAGGCCGAGCAGCTCGGCGCGCGCGTCCGGCGCGGCCGCGAACTCGTCGGCCTCGACGAGGAAGCCCACGCGGTGCGCCTGACCGTGCGCGACTCCCGGGGCGCCACGTCCACGCTGCGCGCCTCCTGGGTGGTCGGGGCCGACGGCGCGCGCAGCGCCGTGCGCAGGCTGACCGGCATCCCGTTCACCGGCACGCCCGCCCGCGTCGGCGCCCTGATCGGGGAGGTCCGGCTGCTGGACCCGGCCCGGGCGCCCCAGGGCTGGCAGCGCAACCCCCGCGGCTGGACCCTGGTGTGGCTCAACCTGTTCGGACGCAGCCGGGTGTGCACCTACGACTTCCGCGGCCCGCACCCGGACCGGCAGGCACCCGTGACGCTGGACGAGTTCCGGACGGAGGTGGAGCGGATCGCGGGCCACCCGGTGCCGATGGACTCACCGAGCTGGCTCACCCGCTTCAGCGACGCCGCGCTCCAGGCCGAGCACTACCGCGTCGGCAGGGTCCTGCTCACCGGCGACGCGGCGCACGTCCACTTCCCGGCCGGCGGCCAGGGCGTCAACCTCGGCCTCCAGGACGCCGTCAACCTGGGCTGGAAGCTCGCCGCCGAGGTGCACGGCTGGGCGCCGCCGGGACTGCTCGACACGTACGAGACCGAGCGCGCACCCGTCGCCGAGGCGGTCCTGGAGAACGTGCGCGCCCAGGTGGCCCTGATGGACCCCGACCCCCGCATGGACGCGCTGCGCACCCTGTTCGCCCGGATGATGCACTTCGACGACGTCAACCAGTACCTCGGCGGCATGATCAGCGGTGTCGACGTCCACTACGACACCGGCGGCCCCGGCGACCCGCTGGCCGGCCGCTTCGCCCCCGACGTGCCGCTGAAGACCGGCGACTCGGTCACCAGCCTCGCCGAACTGCTGCACGCGGCGGAGCCGTTGCTGCTGCTCCTGACCGACTCGGAGGACCTGCTGGAGGCCGTCGAGCCCTGGCGCTTCCGGGTGAAGGTGGTGACGGCGACGGCGGCCGGGCAGCTCGGCACGGACGCCCTGCTGGTGCGGCCCGACGGATACATCGCCTGGTCGGCCCGGGGGGACGCCGGGGACGCGGACTCCCTGACCGGGGCGCTGGGCTGCTGGTTCGGGGACCCCGCGTAGGTGCCGGGCCCGTGCGGCGGCCATGACGCCGCACGGACCCGGCACCCGGCGGGACCGCGGCTCAGGGGCGGTCCGGTCCGCGGGGGGCCAAGGCCCTCATCCCGGTGTGCTTGGCGTACCGGTGTGCTCGGCCTGCCCGGGGCGCGCGGCGGCCAGCACGTTGCGGTGGATGTCGAGGGAGGCGGGGGACTTGTTGAGCGTGATGTAGTGCAGGCCGGGAGCGCCCTCGGCGAGGAGGCGTTCGGCCATGGCGGTGGCGTGTTCGACGCCGATCCGGTGGCCCAGGGCGGCGTCGTCGCGGGCGGCCTCCAGCCGGTGGGCGAGGTCTTCGGGGAACGCCGCGTGGGACAGTTCGGCGAAGCGGCGGATCTGACGGACGTCGGTGGCCGGCATGATCTCGGGGATGATCGGGATGTCGCATCCCGCGGCCGTGACCCGGTCCCGCAGCCGCAGGTAGTCCTCGACGTCGAAGAACATCTGGGTGATCGCGTAATCGGCTCCCGCGCGGCACTTGGCGACGAAGTGCCGGATGTCGCTGTCCCAGTCCGGCGAGCGCGGGTGCATCTCGGGGAAGGCGGCGACGCCGACGGTGAAGTCGCCCAGTGAGCCGACCAGTTCGACCAGCTCGCGGGCGTGGGTGAAGCCGTCCGGGTGCGGGATCCAGGGGCCGTTCGGATCGCCGGGCGGGTCGCCGCGCAGGACCAGGACGTCGCGGATCCCCGCGTCGGCGTACTGGCCGACGATGTGGCGCAGTTCGGCCACCGAGTGCCCGACGGCGGTCAGGTGGGCGACGGGCCGCAGGGTGGTCTCGGCGGCGATGCGCCGGGTGACCTCGACGGTCCGCTCGCGCGAGGACCCGCCGGCCCCGTAGGTGACGGACACGAAGGTGGGGCACAGCGGTTCGACGCGGCGGACGGCCCGCCACAGTGCCTGTTCACCCTGAGCGGTTCTGGGCGGAAAGAACTCGAACGAGAAGGAGGGGACGCCGCTGGCCAGCGCCTCGCGCACGGTGCTCATGGTCGGTCTCCCGCAGTGAAGTGGCCGGCTTGAGGACGGTGGATCACGAGGGCGTCGGTGGACTGCCCGGGGTGCGGCCGGGACCCCTCGGACAGGCGGACGCCGAACGTTCTGGTCCCGACGCGGTGGACGCCGGCGCCGAAGTGCTCCGAGACGCCGGCGCCCAGGTGCTCCGAGGGCACCGGGCGGACGAGGGCCGGACGTGCCGGGTCCGGGATCCCGTGGCAGCCCTCGAGGCTCTCAAGGCTCTCGGAACCCCGGAGATCCCCAAGGAGCGGGCCCTGCGCCCGGAGCGGGGCGCCCGCCGGCCCGCCGGCGGTCACCCCGCGGGGGCCGGGGGCCTCTCGGGGCACGCTCACGACAGTCCTGCCAGGCGCGGCTCCATCCCGCGGGCCGCGGCGCGTCCGTAGGCGCGTTCGACGCGGTCGACGAGATCCGCGGCGAGCAGCTTGTACTCCTGGGTCCCAACCGTCTCCAGGACGACCGACGCCAGCGCGCAGCCGAGCCGGGCCGCGCGCTCGTCGGGCCAGTCCCAGCTCAGACCGGCGAGGAAACCGGAACGGAACGCGTCCCCCACCCCGGTCGGATCGGCGATCTCCGCGGTGGGGACGGCGGGCACGTCGAGCCGGGGGTGCCCGCACCGGGCCAGGGACACGCCGTCCGCGCCGCGTGTGGTGATCCACGTGCCGACGCGGTGCAGGATGTCCCGTTCGCTCCAGCCGGTGCGCTCCCGCAGCAGGGCGGACTCGTACTCGTTGGTGAACAGCAGGTGCGCGCCGTCCACCAGACGACGTGCCTGGGCGTCGTCCAGGCGGGCCAGCTGCTGCGAGGGATCGGCGGCGAGGCGGATGCCGGAGCGCCGGGCGACCTCGGTGTGGCGCAGCATCGCCTCGGGGGCGTCGGCGCCGACGTGCACCAGGTCGAATCCGCCGCAGCGGGCCGCCACCGCGGCGAGGTCGATCTTCGCCGCGTCGGCCATGGCGCCGGCGTAGAAGGTGGCCATCTGGTTCTGCACCTCGTCCGTCGTGCACACGAACCGGGCGGTGTGCAGTGTCTCGCTGATCCGGACGGATTCCGTGATCACCCCGGCGGCGCGCAGCCAGGCGTCGTACTCGGCGAAGTCGAGCCCCGCGGCGCCGATCAGGCGCGGTGCCAGTCCCAGCCGCGCGAGTCCGAAGGCGATGTTGGCGCCGACACCGCCGCGGCGCACGTCGAGACGGTCGGCGAGGAAGGAAAGGGACACCTGTTCCAGTCGGTCGGCGATCAGTTGGTCGGTGAACCGACCGGGGAAGGACATCAGGTGGTCGGTGGCTATCGAGCCGGTCACGGCGATTCGCACGACGGTCTCTCTCCTTGAACCCGGGGTCGAAGGGTGCGGCCCACCGCCCGGCGGGCGGGGTCGCGCGGAACACCGGGACCGGGCCCGGCAGCGCGGGACCGCCCCGGGACGCAAGCCTGCCCCGCGCCGCTGAAGCACCGATCGAGGTCCGCTCGCCGCGGCCCCCGGGCGGCCCCGTCCCGCGGGCCGCGAGGTGGACGTCCGGATACCGCTGGTACGGCCGCCCGGGATGGTGCACAGTGCCCTGGTGGGCACACGACGGTTCGACGGCACGGACTCCGCGCCGGCTCCCGGGTACACGCTGACCGGCGTCGACGGGAAGCCGTACCGCAGTGACACGGCCGGCCGGTTCGGCGGCTACCGGCGCGGACGGATCTACGGACGGCTGGACTGCCCGTCCGCCCTGCGGCACATCGCCCGCGGGAACTACGTGCGCCACCGGGTGTTCTTCGCGGACGAGGCCACCGCCGTCGCGGCGGGGTACCGGCCGTGCTCGGTCTGTCTTCCCCACCGCCACCGGGCGTGGCGGGAGGGGGAGGCGTCATGAGCGAGCCCTCTCCCCGGCTGGCCCCGGCCGCGCTCTCCGACTACGCGCCCTGGCCCGCCGCCCGTCCGCACACCGACCGCGAACTCGCGCGCCTGCCGGCGTTGCTGGAGGCCTGCGGCTTCCGCGGCGGCAGCGTCGCGCTGGGGCACGGCCGGGACGCCGCGTCGCGGGACGCCGCCGCGGCGTTCGCCGACGCCTGGCGGGGGAGCGGCGGACGCATCGCCGCAGTCGTCGACTGGCCGGAGGACGCCGCTTCCTGGCTGCGTCAGGCTCGCCGGCTCACCCGTCCCGAGCCGGACGCCTGGGTGGTGGCCGCGGCGCCGGCCGGCTGGGTCCAGATGAGCCGCCGGCTCCGGCACAGCACCGACTGGGACCCGCGCCGCACCTTCGGCTTCGCGTCCACGGGGGACTCGCGCGCGGTGACCGCCGCGGGCCCGGGGGTACTGGACGGGATGCGCGGCGTGACGGGGGACGGCCGGGTGTGGACCGTCCGCCGGGGCTGGGTCGTGGAGTCCGACGGCGCGTGACCGTCACCCGCTGCCGCCGCCCGCCACCGGCCACCGCCCCCGCGCCGCACGGGAGCACCGCCCGCGGCACGGACCGAGGGCTGCCCGCCCGCCGGCCTCCGCGGGCGTGCGGGGGGTGAGGCCCGGGTGCCGGGACCGGCGGCCGCGGTGCCCGTTCGCCCCGGCCGGTCCCGGGCGGGAAGGACCCGGACGGGAACGCCGGAGACGTGTCCGTCGGCGCGTGCCTCCCGGCCTGCCCGCACCGTCCCCCGGAGGTCATGACACCCGTGCGAGCCGCGGCTCGAGGGTGCGGGCCGGATCGGTGCCGTACGTCTGCTCGACGCGGGTGATCAGGTCCGGCGGGCTGAGCCGGTACTCCTGGGTGCCGACGGACTCCAGCACGGTGGTGGCCAGGGCGCAGCCGAGCCGGGCCGCCTGCTCCTGCGGCCAGCCCCACGACGTACCGGCGAGGAACCCGGACCGGAAGGCGTCTCCCGCGCCCGTGGGATCGGAGACCTTCTCCGTGGGTACGGCGGGGACCCGTAGCGTGGGGGCCCCCGAGCCGGCCAGCGCCACTCCGGCCTCGCCCAGCGTGGTGATCCAGGTGCCGATCCGCCCCAGCACCTGGTCCTCCGTCCATCCGGTGCGTTCCAGGAGCAGGGCCGCCTCGTACTCGTTGGTGAACAACCACCTCGCCCCGTCCACGAGCCGACGGACCTGGTCGCGGTCCAGGCGGGCGAGCTGCTGGGAGGGGTCGGCGGCGACGGGGATGCCGAGCCGGTGGGCCGTGGCGGTGTGCCGCAGCATGGCGGCGGGATCGTCGGCGCCGACCAGGAGGAGCGCGGGCGTGCCGGTACGAGCGGCGATCGCGGCCAGGTCGATCCGGGGGGCCTCGGCCATGGCGCCGGCGTAGAAGGTGGCGATCTGGTTCAGGTCCTCGTCGGTGGTGCACACGAAGCGGGCGGTGTGCAGATGCTCGCTGACCCGGACCCCGGACGTGTCGACGCCGTTCGCCCGCAGCCAGGTGCCGTACTCGGCGAAGTCGACTCCCGCCGCGCCGACCAGGATCGGGTCGAGACCGAGCAGGCCGAGGCCGAAGGCGATGTTGGCGCCGACGCCTCCTCTGCGCACCTGGAGCCGGTCGGCGAGGAAGGAGAGGGAGACCCGCTCCAG